>CAZNMG010000381.1:0-13670 GCA_964574075.1 uncultured Owenweeksia sp. | reverse complement strand
TAAAAGTGGAGGAAAGCTACACAGGGAAATTTTTGAAGATCGAACTGGAACGAAGTCATTAATGAAGATCAGCATCCTGTAAGGATTTCCCGCTACAGTTGTTTCACACAAAAACTTATTTTTACCCCATGAGCTTAAACAATGACGATCAATCCGTAGAGCGGATAAAGAAGGCCTTTGAAGCAAAAAACTGGAATGAGATAAAATCCAACGACAGCTGGGCCATCTTTAAAGTGATGTCGGAATTCGTAAACGGATATGAAAAGCTGGCCAAGATCGGCCCTTGTGTCTCCATATTCGGATCGGCCCGCACCAAACCCGATCATCGCAATTATAAGCTTGCCCAGGAAATTGCCTTTAAGCTCACTCAAAAGGGATTCGGGGTAATTACCGGTGGCGGACCGGGTATGATGGAAGCAGGTAACAAAGGTGCCCAGCGTGGTGGCGGAATTTCCGTAGGCCTCAACATTGAGCTGCCTATGGAGCAGGAGCCCAATCATTTTATTGATCATGACAAGAACCTCAACTTCGATTACTTCTTTGTTAGAAAGGTAATGTTTGTGAAGTATTCACAGGGTTTTGTGGTAATGCCCGGGGGTTTTGGCACCCTTGATGAACTCTTTGAAGCTATCACCCTCATTCAGACCTTTAAGATCGGTAGGTTTCCGATCGTACTGGTGGATCACAGCTTTTGGGATGGACTTTTGGACTGGGTGAAAAGCGTGGTTCTTGAACGCGAAAACAATGTGAGTCGTGAGGATCTCGATCTCTTTAAAATTGTGGATACTTCGGATGAAGCTGTGCAGGTTATTGAAGACTTTTACCACCGCTACAATCTTAAGCCAAACTTCTAGGCCACTGCTCTTTTCGATTTTTCCCAGGTGGCTTTTTGGCCCCCGCGCAGCCAGCGTCCAAAGCCGGCAAACACTGCATAATTCATCATGGTAAAATAGTAGGGTACAAATACGGCCTTAACCCGGATATGCCGGTTTTCGAGGATGAGCCCGATCAATGCCAGGGAATAGAATATCACCTGGAAAACAAGTACCACTTCATAGATCCAGCCACTATTCTGGTACACCAGCCACAGATTGAGCAACAGGATCACCGGCAGGGCAAAAGCGGCCAGCGACCAGCGCAGCACCCGGTGCGACACATACTGAAAGGTAAGGGTGAAGTTGCGGAAAGGATTTAAAAGTGACGTAAGCCTGCTCATAGCCTGCCAGCCGCCCGCGGCTATACGGATCTTGCGCTTCAGCTCCTCAGCCACATTTTCACTGGCCGTTTCAATGGCCATGGCTTTGGGCTCGTATTTTACGGTATACCCCTTTTCGCAGATGCGAAGGGACTGTACAAAATCATCAAGAATGGTATCTTCCTCCAAATGTTGCACCAGCTCGGTGCGAAAGGAAATAAGTTCACCGGCAGCACCTACTACAGTGTATAGTTCGCTGTCCCACTTTTTAAGTGCGGATTCATACTTCCAGTATATACCCTCGCCAGCCCCTGCATTGTCCTTTTCCTTGCTGATGACTTTCTTCTCTCCGGCTACACCTCCCACATTGGGATCGCGGTAATATTTTACTAATTCGCGGACACACTCCTTATTGAGAATGGTATTGGCATCGCAAAAAACCACGATGGGGGTCTTCACAAGAGTCATGGCGCGGTTTTCCGCAGCAGATTTCCCTGCCCTGCGGTTTTCGTGGCTTACCTCCACTCCCTCTATCCCAGTCAGTATTTCCGCACTGCTATCTTCAGATCCGTCAGTGATAAACAGGATTCGGAACTTATCGGCAGGGTAATCAATTTCAAGGCAATTCCGCGCTTTATCGGCAATAAAATCTGCTTCATTATAGCAGGGTACCACAAGGGTTACAGGGGGTTCAAACTGAGTTGCCTCATAATCTGCAGTTTTTAACAGGCTTCTTTTTATCCGTACCAGCACATACAGCACAATGCCATAGCCCAGGTAGGCGTAAAAGACCAGGAAAACCAAAAACCACCAGAAGTATTCCATGAAAAAAAGTTAGTTCCTGCTGCCTACCGCTGTCTTTTTGGGACTGTGCTTGGCCAGGCTGGTATGTTCTGTGTGAATGAATTCGCTGTTGGATCCTTTTACCCGTAGCAGGGCAAGGAGCATAAGGAAGAATGCCCGGGGCAAACTCAGCATGGCTTTTAGCGTTTGCCAGTTATAAAACTTGCGCGGTATCGCCATTAAAAATATGATCACACTGATTGCCGTCAGCGAAAGCCAAATGGCTTTCATAATATCTCCGGGGTGAAACAAAGCCACGGCAACAGCTATTAGGAATAAACCTCCCAGGTAGATGATCTTTGGAGGCTGCAACCACTGAAACACTTTGTTGAAGTAATTGAGGTTGCCCTTTACCAGAAGCATGTAAAAAGCGTGCGGAAAGGCACTCAGCAGGTAGCGTCCCTGTGAGGATATCCAGCGCCTGCGCTGGTTCATGAAAACTTCTGGCTTCTGCACTTTTTCGTCATAAACAAGCGCATCATTTCGGTATTCAATGATGTACCGGTCTTCCAATATTTTTAGTTCGAGTTCCTTATCAAAGCCGCCAACTGCCTTTATGGAACCCATCACTTTTTTAAAGTACGAATATTCAAAGGCCATTCCTGACCCGGTGAGCCCTGATGATAGCCCCAGCACCCTCTGCCCCTTTCTGAATATACTGTTGCCTATTTCTTCACTAATTGCATCGAGGATCGCAAAATTTGTGTTGAGGTTTTTGGCAGCGCGGTGGCCCTGAACAGCTATAAAGCCGCGATCAAAGGAATCGTTGATCAGCGAAATGACATTTTCTTCCATGAGATTGTCGCCATCAAGTATGAGTGCTACATCGTAATCATCTCCAATTTGGGCCATAGCGGTATTTAATGCCTTGGCCTTTGTGCTTTTCTCAAAGGAAACCTCAATTACGGTGATCGGAAGTTTGCGAAGTTCGGTCACAGTCTCCGCCTTGAAGGAATCAGCAATTACAATGACATCATACATCCTGCGGTCATAATCCTGATGAAGGGCATCATGTGCCACTTCGAGAATAACAGCATCCTCCTTATAACAAGGAATGAGTACCGCATATCTGCGGGTCCGATCCTGTAGTTTTTTCCGTTGTTTGATGTGGAACACCGATGCAAATGAAAAAAGGAAAAAGTATAGAGTGGCCATCAGAAAATAGCCAAAGAGCAGATAGAGCAGAATGTTTACAATAACCATTGCCTTAAGGATTCCTTGTGTGTGATTTACTAAAAAACAAAAATAACATTACTTCTACATCGGGGAGGATTTTATCGGTTCTTTTGCGTGGTAAACAGATGAAAGAAGTACCGCATTGTGGCCGTGAACCTTTTTACGAAGGCCGTCCACAGGCTCCCGTCCATTTGTGCCCTTCGCATATTTGTGTATACTTTTCCCTCCTTCTCCTTTACCAGCTTCAGCCTGCCATGGTCTGATAACTCAATGGCGAGGTACCCATCGGAGCCCCGATGCAAATTGGTATTGTAGCCTCCAAATCGGCCGGCCACCTCCTTCCTGAAGGCCATGCTAAACCCACGGCAATTCAGGTGTGGGCGTTTAAAATTCTTGAGGAAGATATTGGCGAGCCGTGCTTGTTCATACATGTAAAGCCCGAGGTCGTACTGTTGATTGTCGCGGTAAAATGCAGGAATACTGTAAGTGCATACCACCTCGTCATCCTCTTCCATGGGTTTTATAAGAGCATTCACCCAGGTGGCAGGATAAAGAGTGTCTGTATCTCCACTGATAATGTATTTACCTCTTGCAGCTTCAAATCCCGCCTGCCGTGCAAAGGGATAGCCCTGTCGGGTTTCAAAAATGCTTTTTACCCCACAGTTATCTAAAATATTCTGGGTATTGTCCGTGCTGTTGTTATTCACGACTATCAATTCCAGCGAATAGTCACTCGTAAGTTCTGCCAGGCTGGCAAGGGTTGAAAAGATGTAGTCTTCCTCATTCCATGCTATGAATACCAGTGATACCAGTGGCTCTGCACTTTGCAATGCTTCCAACTTTGCCTTTACATCAGTCAGTTTTTGGGGAGGTATAGTCTCTATTGGCCTATAGTTATAGGATTGAAAGTGTTCGATTTGTGACGGAGGCGAGAATAAAGACATCGGAAGGTTAGTTTGTATAGATCTCAAGAATATCGGCAGCAGATTTTTCCCAGCTAAAATGCTTCAGCCTCTCCTGCCCTTTTTTTATCATTTCATGTCGTAGCTGCTCATTGCTGTCAAGGGCAGCTATTCCCTCTCCAATACTTTCTACACTGGCCGGATCTACTAAAATTGCGGCCTCACCCGCTATCTCGGGCATCGAAAACACATTGCTGGTTACTACCGGCACTTCACACGCCATAGCTTCAAGAATGGGAATTCCAAAGCTCTCCCTCTTACTGGGGTAAAGGAATATTTTAGCCTGGCGTATTAAGGCAGGCATGTCTTCATTAGTAATATAGCCGGGAAATACCATGCGGCTAATAAAAGCTTCTTTACCTGTTTCTGCAAGAAAGGTATGAGCCCGTTTTTCATCCATATCAGCTACAACCAGCATTATATCAGAGCTCGATGTTTCGCAGAAATGGATAAATCCAAGCAGTGTGTTACGGGCATTTTTCTTAGGATCGGTGTTTCCCAAAAACATAACATAGTCATCGGGCAGGTGATACTTGTGCTTTACCCGGGCCTTCTCTTCCTGCGAAATCTCCTTTTTAAAGTGATCTCCCACAGCGTTATACACCACCTCCACCTTGTCCTTATTCACTCCGGGAAGCTTCAGCAAGAGGGATTTTTCGCATTGGGAAACGGTTACCAGGGTTCTGGCCTTCTTTAAGATTCTTCCCACCAGTATTCTGCGGTACAGGTTCCCAAAACGCTGGTAGGGTGTGAAGCCTTTTTTTAGAAGCATTGACCCCTCCATGTAAATAATATCATGGATTGTTACCACAAGCGGTACGTTTATCCCTAGCGCGGCTACATTTGAGGTACAGTGAAGAATATCGATTTTATACCTGCGTGATTTGGCCGGTAGCTTTAATTGTTCCCACACAGGGTACCAGCCTGAAAATTCTATTATCCTGAAGTTTTTTGTTTCACTCAGGCAGCGGTCGGGACCCGTATTTACAAAAATGAAATATGTATTTTCCTTGTCGATCTTCTGCAGAGCCTTTATGAGCTCAAGAGCCACAAAATCCATCCCGTGCTTTTTGTGCCGGAATAATCGTTGTGCTTCAATTCCTATTCTCATGGAGCTAAGTATAGTTGTGCAGGTGATTGATCATTAGCCTATTCAGCACCAAAGAGACCCGATGAGCGCCTTCGATCTCACCACTGTGACGGACGGTAAAAATCTGAAATTATGAGCATACTAAGCAACCGGAGTATCCGTAGAATTTTTCAAAAACAGGCAATGTGGTGGTTAGACGTGTAAATTTAATGCATTCATTTTAAATGGATTATTATTTTTGTCACTCTACACTTTAGTTATGAAACATACATTTTTTCTCCTTTTGCTCAGCCTGAGTGGCTTTGCCCAGCACAGAGTTAATGAGCCCCTGCCCTATTTTTCTGATAAGGCAGTAAACGTTATGGATGACGAAATCACAGGCTGGAGCTACAGTCTGGACGGACAGTGGGTTTCGGCAGAAAAGAAAATTCCGATACGGGCCGTCTCCCGTAATGAAGATCAATATGAGGAAAAACGGAATAAACTGGGGATCGACAACATCACAGAACTGCGCCTCTACAATGTAAATTATGGCGGTGAAAACCTCATTGCCCTCGTTAAAATAATGAAGAACGGGCATTTTAAGTACCCTAAAACCCGAAAAGGATGGCGATCAAACAAGGATGCCTATTACTTTATATTTTCACAGAACGAGTTGAATACTCTTAAAAATCTTGAGGACGGACAGGTTCAGGTGCTGGAAATACCGCTTGTGGCCGATGGGTTCTTTAGAGATGTAAAAGAAAAGAACATCACTTCACTTTTGCGCGAACATGTCATAATTGATAAGGATTACGAGCGTGATCTTATCATGACTGTTCAGTCATTCGCATCAAATAACAAGGACCCTCAAAAGCCTGTGGATCACCAGAAGGTGCGCTTCCAGTTCTTTTCTCAACATGAACTCGATGATGATGT
Source organism: uncultured Owenweeksia sp. (assembly GCA_964574075.1). Lineage (GTDB taxonomy): Bacteria > Bacteroidota > Bacteroidia > Flavobacteriales > Schleiferiaceae > Owenweeksia. The sequence goes on along the minus strand of CAZNMG010000381.1, from coordinate 7,486 downwards.
GATGGGCATTCTGAACGATTTCAGGCTACAGGGTAAGTCCCTTTACGGAAGTCCGCAGCTTTTCGATCACATATACTACGAATGTAACCGCAAATCCTACGACAATTTTCTGGCTGTAGCCGGTAATACCAAACCCGCGAGGAACTAGTATGGATGCTCTGGTAGGATCAAAATGGAGGGTACACCCGGTGGTAAAATACCCCTTCCTGGTGTTACTTTTTATTACCATAGGATATCTCACTGCTCATAGGGGGCCTCTGATCCTTGGAAGCATTCTTGGGGTTGGGGCAGCATTATGGATGCTCGTACTTCTCTACAAATATCCACAGTTCAATATCTACGGTCTTATTGTTCTCGCTTTCTTTATGGCAGCCCTCGGAAGATACATTTCACATGTTGTTCCCTGGAGCCTTGGCATAGATGTATTCCTCCTGGTAGCCCCACTCGCTCTGATCCTGAAACATTGGGAGTATACGGACTTCCGGCTTGCCAATCGCTCACTCGTATGGTTGCTTGTAATCTGGATGGGTTATATCATCCTGCAGATCTTCAACCCTGAAGCCCACAGCTTCATGGCCTGGCTTTATGTGATGCGTGGTATTGCACTTTATCCATTATTGATAGCCTTCCTGGGGCTGGTATTGTTTAACAGTAAGAAAGATCTCGAACGCTTTCTCTACCTGTGGTTGGGATTGTCTGTACTGGGTGTTCTGTGGGCCATGAAGCAGGATATTATCGGGGTTTCTGAAGCCGAAAGCCAGTGGCTGGCTGCAGGACCTTACCAAACACACATCCTGTGGGGAAAGCTGCGGAAATTCTCCTATTACTTTGATGCCGGTACCTTTGGGGCAGCAATGGGGCATGTGAGTATAGTGGCCCTTATTCTTTTTTTAGGACCCTATGCCCGTAAGCGCAAGTATGCCTTCCTGGCTATTGGGATAACCTCCTTTTATGCCATGATGCTCAGTGGTACCCGTGGGGCACTTGCTGTTCCTATCATTGGAGCAGTTACTTATCTCATCATGGTACGCAGGGTGAAATTATTAATAATTGGAGCAGCTATACTTTTAGGGGGATTCGTCTTTCTCAAACATACTTATATCGGCAGTTCGTACTATGAGATAAACCGCCTGCGCACCGCACTCAATCCTGAAGATGCCTCTCTTAACGTGCGCCTGAGGAATAGGGCAATGCTTACTGAATATCTAGCTGATAAACCCTTTGGCGGAGGTGTAGGTACAGCAGGCTACTGGGGCAGGCGGTTTTCGCCAAATACCTGGTTGGCCAATTTTGAGCCCGATGGACTCTACACCCAAATAAGGGCTGAAACCGGTATTGTGGGCCGGGTACTATATGTGGGAATTCTTCTCGTCATCCTAGTCAAGGGAATGTGGATCGCGATGCGCCTCAAAACTGTGGAACACCAAAACCTTGCTATGGCCATAATGGCCGGCTATGCGGGTATACTTATGGCCAACTACGGTAATTCGGTAATGACCCAGTTTCCTATAGGTGTACTTGTATTTCTGGGTTTAGCCTTTGTTTTCAGCATGCCCTACTGGAATGAAAATGGAGAGGTAGAGCTACCTGACGGTCCTACACCCGTACAAGGTGCACGGAAAGGTACCAGTGGCTGGGGCTGACCGATATTCACGCATCTCTGGCAGTGGGGCCAGAGTAACGCTCATCCTACTTTTGTTAATTTAGCGCGCTATTTCAGAGGACGACAGATTCACTCTGCCTTTTTTAGTGAAACAATTTGACCTACTATGTCAAACCAACAACCACTGGTATCCATAATTACCCTAAACTATAACAGCAAGCCTGAAACCCTTGATTTCATCCGATCGTTGAATGATAGTGAATACAGGAACTGGGAATTATATGTGGTTGATAATGATTCGCGGGAAGACCCTACAAATGATATCATGGCAGTTTGCCCTAAGGCAAATGTTGTAGTCAGCAAAAAAAACCTGGGTTTTGCAGGGGGCAACAATCTCGCTCTTGATAAATGTAAGGGCGACTATTTCTTTTTTGTAAATAACGATACAGAGCTAACAACTGATTGCCTCTCCATATTGGTTACCACGGCAGAGGATCTACCAGAGTTGGGTGCTCTTAGTCCGAAATTTCATTATTACCACTCACCGGGCGTGATCGAATATGCCGGTTGTACGAATATTAACAGGATCACCGCCCGAAATCGTGCGATTGCGCATGGCGAGCAGGATGAAGGTGTAAAGGGTCTCATTGAGACCTACTACATCCACGGAGGCGGAATGTTGGTACCGCGAAAGGTACTTGACGATATCGGGCCCATGCACGATAAGTTTTTTCTGTACTACGAAGAAATGGACTGGAGCGAGCGAATGCGAAAGGCAGGTTACAAGATCTATTGCCAGCGGGACGCAGTGATACACCATAAGGAATCGGCCTCTGTAGGGCGGCTTAGTCCATTAAAAACCTATTACCTCAACCGTAACCGGATTCTTTTTATGAGAAGGAACTATTCCTTTCTTCAGCTGATCCCCTTTACCTTGTTTTTCAGTTTTGTTTCTTTCCCCAAAAATTGCCTTACCTATTTAGTGAAAGGCGAATTCGAGCACCTCAGGGCGTTTTGCCGCGGTGTTTTTTATCACTTCAATTCGAAATTAACCTATTGATCATTTTTATATGTGCGGTATAGCAGGCTTTTGTGATTTTACCAGGAGTTTGAATAAGGAAACGCTGAAGGCAATGACAGATCAGATCCCGCATCGTGGACCGGATTCAGAAGGGTCTGAAATATATGATACCGACTCTGCCCGTATAGGCTTCGGCCATCGCAGACTTTCTATTTTAGACCTCTCCGCTCAGGGTAACCAGCCCATGGAGCGCGATAACCTCTCCATCATATTTAACGGTGAGATCTATAATTTTAAGGAGGTAAAAAAAGATCTTGAAGATCTCGGCCATGATTTTAGTACCCACACTGATACGGAGGTGATCCTAAAAGCTTATCGCCAATGGGGAATGGAGGCCATCAGCCGTTTTATTGGAATGTTTGCCTACGCCTTGTATGATTCTGAACGGCAAAAAATGTATTTGGTCCGGGACCGTGTTGGGGTAAAACCCCTCTACGTGTATCAGAATCAGGAGGCCATTTTGTTTGCCTCAGAGCTAAAGCCGTTTCATAAAAACCCGCTCTTCAAAAAGGAAATTGATTTTGACAGTCTTTCACTATACCTGAAGCTTAGCTATATACCCACACCCTATTGTATTTTTAAAAATACCAGTAAGGTAAATCCCGGGCATTACCTGGAGGTGGATATTAATTCCAAAAAGACCAGGGAAGTTAAGTATTGGGATGTGGTGGATGCGTACAACCAGCCAAAGTTGGATATATCCTATGAAGAGGCTGTTGATGAAACGGAGCGGATACTTACCTCCGCCTTTAATTACCGTATGGTTGCCGATGTGCCGGTCGGGGTTTTTCTCAGTGGAGGCTATGACAGTACGGCTGTAGCGGCCCTCATTCAGCACAACCGCAGTGAAAAGGTAAAGACTTTTACTATAGGATTTAAGGAAGCAGAGTTTAATGAAGCAGAGGATGCAAAAAAAATCGCAGCTCATATTGGCACCGATCATACCGAAATGTATTGTACCCCCAGGGAAGCTTCCGAAATTCTCGATAATCTGGCAGAGGTGTATGATGAGCCTTTTGCGGATAATTCGGTGGTCCCCACCATCCTGGTCAGCCAGTTGGCGCGTAAGTCGGTTACAGTGGCCCTTTCGGGTGATGGAGGTGACGAAATTTTTGCAGGTTACAATAAATTCAAACAGTCCATTTCCTTTACCCAGCAATTTCCCAAAGCTGTACAAAGTATCCTGGGGAATGCCATGTCACTCGTTAACCCTGAATCCATTCCCTACTTTTCGGGCAAGTACAACTTCTCCTCGCGCTATGAGAAAATGATCAACATCTGGAAGAGCCAGAGCCCCTATGTGGCCATGCGCAACATCAGCAACTACATTACCGACAATGAGACTAAAAAGCTGCTGAAGCCGCGGTTTCAGGATCAGAAAACCTATTTTGATATAGCCGATGAGATGAACGATAGCAACGATGAACTCAACAAATTGCTGGCTATTGATTACAAGACATTTTTGATGGACAACAACCTGGTAAAAATTGATCGGGCCGCTATGTCGGTAAGCCTTGAAGGGCGTGAGCCTTTTCTCGATCAAAGAGTGATTGAGTATGTAAGCAGACTTCCTTCCGATTTCAAGATCAGGGAGGGACGGACCAAGGCCCTTTTGAAGGATGTGGTGCATCGCTACGTGGACCCCAAATTAATGGACAGACCCAAAAAGCCTTTTATTGCTCCGCTCGAAATATGGTTCAGAAAAGAGATGAAGGATCTCCTTGTGGAACACGTGAATGAAGAAAGCCTTGAACGTCAAAATATTTTTAACACTGCGGAGGTAATGAAAATGAGAGATGATTACCTCAGTGGAAAGCGCGTAAGCCACCAAAAAATATGGAATATCCTCCTCTTCCAGATCTGGTACAGGCGTTATATGGCATAAAAGTCTTTTTATTCCTTTATCAGGCCTGATCAGTAGCCGGTGTAACCTTACGGGTCTCGTTACCTTTTAGCTCCTTGGAACTAAACTGCATGGTAAGCAGCCCCTTAAAGAACCTGTGAAGTGCCGAGCGTGATTTCTGAATATCGCCCAGTACCTGATCCATAAAATCAGGAGACACCCCATTTACAAGAAGGCGCGGTTCAAACCCCATTGTATCAATAAATTCTGCCAATGCATATTTATCTGCTTTATTCCAGATACGCTTGGCTGATAGCACACAAATAGCCATGTCGAATTTCTCCACCAACTCTATGGGGTACTGGTTAGAGAGGATACCATTTAGTTCCAGGAATACGAAGTCATATTCATTTTTATTGAGATGCGGTGGAACAAGATCCTCCAGCGACCGTGTTTCAAGAAAGGCCTTATCATTACTATAGTTATATACTTCCAGCCTATCTTCCTCACTGGTCCCAAGGTCGGGAGAAATGATCAGCACCTTCTTGTGAATAGACTTCAACTCCCTTGCAATGAGTTCCATAATAAAACTTTTACCATCGTCTTCGCGTGTGCTGAAGAGAAGCACATATTTGGGGCCGAGACCAGCCTTTTCCAGCTTTCGGGCATCAAGCCGCAGATTCTGACTGATAAGACCTATGGCTTTGTTCTTTAGCCAATCCATATTCACATGCTTGAAATCCACGCTCGGATTCACATCCGGGTAAGCGCCCATGATTTTAAGCCCGGTTTGCTCCTCGCCTCTAATGGGACTTTTTACAGTATGGTCCAGAAATTCAAGCAACAGCACAAAAACCAACGGGATGAGAAACCCTACAACCGCAGCTAAAAGAACCAGTAGCAATTGCTTGGATTCTACCGGCTGCAAAGGATACACGGGTGGACTGGTAACGGTGATACCACTAGTAGCTATAGTTTCGCTCTGCTGGCGCATCAAAACCCAGTTGAGACTGTTGGTGAGTTCGAGGTACCTTTTTTCCGCCACATCAACGGCCCGCTGCATTCGGGTTAATTCAGCTCCCAGCGGAGAGAGGTCATCATATACATTTTCAAAAAAGTTTTTATTGTTGGACAGCACTCGCAAACGGGCTGTACTTTCATCAAGTGTAAGTGTGGCGGTAAGCCATTCGTTCAAAAGGCTTTCGCTGGAAACCCCATCCTTGGTACGGCTCATTTCATACAACTTGCTAAGGCTACCTGAGATTTCAGCCTCCAGCTTATCTGCTTCAGCCTGGAGTTTATCAACTTTTTTTGAATCATTATAGTAAACCTCAAGCTCCAATATACGGGATTTGAGATCTGCTAATTCACGCCTTTTCGTAAGAAGCTCAGTCGAAAATTTAACACGATCCTTGCTCAGTGCCAGCTGCTGATCAAGTTTGCTCACCTTGGCCCGCGCAGCTGCCTGTATCTGTTGCTCCTCCTGGTACTGCCGTTCAATATCTTTCTGAGAAGAAGCTACAGAGCGCGTCTGCTCACCGTAATCAATGATCTTATTTTCGATACGAAAATCCACAAGTGCACTTTCTGCATTTTCAAGGTCCATCTTGGCTTCGTCCACCTTTTCCTGAAAATAGGTCACTACATCTGCAGAGCGGTCCACTTTCATGTCAAGCAGGCGATCACTAAAAACCTGGTTGAGGAATTCCAGCGTATTCTGGCAAATACCCGGATCGGACCAGGCGTACGATATCTTGATAATATCTGAACTACCTACACGCTCCACCCTTATATGTGAAATGGCCTGGTAGCTATAGGGGGAGTTTGGATGATCAAAAATTTGGTTGGCGCGATATTCCCCATATTTTGTCCTTTTGAAGTGTCGGACGTTTTCAAGAGTTTGTTGTTCGGAGCCAGGCACAGTAAGCGAATCCTGCAGTTCTTTTGGTACACGCGAATTAAAAGCTTCCCAGCCCTCTTCTGTTATTACATTCTCATCGTAATTGTCGAGCATCAGGTGCTGCACTAGCAACCGCTCTCCTACCTCTCCCGCGGTTTGCTTACTGGTGATAACATTGATAAGATTCGCATACTCATTGTTCATCGCATTGTAATCAAGCCGCATTCCTCCCACTGATTCAATGTTCATTCCCGAGGCGATACCCGTATAGATCTCTGTATTGGATTCATAGGTTTTTGGAAGGTTACGGGTAAAGAAGAAAACCGAAACCGCCAGGGCCAAAGAGCACAGAAACAGGACGTTAAAGTTTCTGTTGAGAACCCTGAAAAATTGAATTAAGGTCATGATATATTTTCTTAATTAGGGAATTTGCTAAAAGGCGTTCCCACCATTCTCTCCAGCAGAGAATAGTAGTAGCTGAATTCACTGCGAAGCTTCTCGTACTCAGATGCAAAATTAGCCTTCATATCCGTACTTCCACCAAGTTCTTCAAGACTAAGCTGACCATCGCGGAAACGCTCCTCGGCCATCTCATACTGCAGCAAGGCACTTTCCCGTGCTTCCGCTGAAATGCTTATTAATTTCTGTAATAGCAAGAGTTGATTATAGGTTTGGATCACCTCCTCCACTATTGCCTCACGGGTTTGTAACTCATTGAATTCTGAAATTGATCTCGCAGCCTCAAGGCTGTTGATGCGGTCTTTTCGGCCAACAAAATATCCTAGTGGCAAAGTCAACCCGGTGTATACCTGATATCCTCCCCGAGTTCCATTTAAACCAACACCAAGATTTTCGCCAAGAAGGAGCTGACCGTAGGTATATCGACCACTAACTGAAAACAGATCTGCCCAATCCTTTTTAGCAATTTTTAAAGCATATTCACTTTGCATTACCGAAAGTTCAGCAATGCCCATCTCAGGAGCGTGAGACAGAGCCGAATCTATAAGCAGGCCCAGTGGCGGCAGGTGATCTGTAAGATTTAGGCCTTCTACCTCAGTG
>CAZNMG010000380.1:0-8120 GCA_964574075.1 uncultured Owenweeksia sp. | reverse complement strand
TCAACCAGGAGCTGGAGCAAAAAGTGAACGAACGTACCGAGGAGCTTACTGCCGTTAATAAGGAACTGGAGTCTTTTTCTTATTCGGTTTCCCACGATTTAAGAACGCCACTGCGGGCTATGCAGGGCTATTCCAACATGTTCTTAAAGAAGTACAGCTCTCATGTGGATGAAGAAGGACAGAGGCTCATTAACGTTATTCTGTATAACAGCAAAAGAATGGGGCAGCTGATTGATGATCTTCTTGAATTTTCGAGGCTGGGCAGACGCGAGATCGCCATGGCCGCACTACCCATGGAGGATATCGTTAGAAATGTATGGCGCGAAATATCGACCGACCACGATATGACCAAAATATCCTTTACGGTACAATCACTTCCCCAAGCCTACGGAGATTATACAACCATACAACAGGTTTGGGTAAACCTTATATCCAATGCCCTGAAATACTCCTCCAGGAGACCTGAAATTAAAATTGAAATATGGGGAGAGCGAAAGGAGCATGAAGTGGTATTTAGCATCAGGGATAATGGTGCTGGTTTCGATATGGAGTACTATAACAAGCTCTTTGGAGTGTTTCAGAGATTACACTCGCAGGATCAATTTGCAGGAACAGGAGTAGGACTAGCTATTGTTGAAAGAATAATATTGAAACACGGAGGCAGAATATGGGCAGAAAGTGAATTGAATCAAGGAGCTACATTTCATTTTGCCTTACCCTCAGGAGATCCCAGGTCGAACATTCAGAGATAGCCCCATTCAAACAAATATTGATCGCACAAAGGGATAAACCCTTCTCAATTTGGCACTACAGGTGTTCAAATGGGGAAAACATCAATCTTAGGACTTGCAGGTCACAAGAGGTCATCTATACCTTCAACAAGTAAGGACCCTTCAACCTCTTCAATTACCTGAAATAAAAAAGGGCTTGAATTTCTTCAAGCCCTTTGCAGACGTAGTAGCGGGGGCAGGACTCGAACCTGCGGCCTTTGGGTTATGAGCCCAACGAGCTACCAACTGCTCCACCCCGCGATGTATGTATGATCCTGGTGGTTATCCTCTTTGGGTAATGAGCCCAATGACTGCTCCCGAAGCTTCGGGACTCCACCCCCTGATCATTTTAGGATGGCAAATATACGGTACTATTAAGTTCCTGCAAAATTATCTTTACGGGGATGGCTGTATTTCCCGCTGCTCGTCTGCAATTGCCTGATATTGAAAGAGACGTTATGGAATATTTGGTATGGGTTAGCCAACTTGTGGCAAAGAAGTTGCGTTGGCTCTTGTAAATGTCATGCTATGAAAACGAAAAACCTGTATCGCTCTGTTGGTGAACTCCTGGTCTATTTTATTCTTTGGATGGTAATTATCGGCAGCTTTTTAAACATTACGTTCTGAAGAATTTCCTTCCACGTAAGTTTCGATGATAAACTGAATATTGTTGTAAATCAGTGGCTTCGTAATAAAGCCCTTTACCACCGAATATTCATTGGCCCGCTGCTGGTCCTCTTTGCTCAGCGAATTGCTCATGGCAAAAATGCTGGTATGCTTGTGACTATGGCGCTGTGAGTAGCGGTCTAAAAACTCAAAGCCATTCATGATAGGCATATAAATGTCCAGTAGTATCACGTCCGGAAAATCCTCTCCCAGTTTATTGACCTGCTCAAGGTGCTCAATAGCGTCAGCCCCATCAGGAAACATGGTTATCTGTGCCTCGCTGTAGTTACGGGTAATAATGTTCTTTAATACAAAGCTGTTTACCTGATCGTTATCCACGATCATTATAGACAATGCCATTATATCTCGGTGGTTTTTGAAGGCGCGATGCCATATTTCTCCTTATAGGCTTTTCCAAAATAGCTCATGCTCTTAAAACCCAGGGCGTATGAAACTTCAAAAATGCTCATCTCCCCTTTTTCGAGCATACTTTTTGCCTTGGCCAGCCTGAAATCGTTCAGGTATTTTATAGGGGTCATTCCTGTGAGACGTTTTACCTCCCGCTCCAGTTTGGAAGGGGTCATATTCATAAGATCAGCAATCTCCGGAATACTGAAGTTGCGGAATTTAAAGTGATTTACAAGGAGTGCCTCCATATGTGAAAGCAAGGGGTCCTTCACTCCAAATTCATGATGGATAGGTGGGGTTTTATCATAGATCTTCTTGAGTTCCTCCCGGGTTTTCAGCAGATTATTGATCCGCGAAAGCAGAATGTCAAACTTAAAGGGTTTTACGATGTAATCATCCGCGCCAAAGTTGTAGCCTTCTATCATCTTTTCATCCTCACTCAAAGCAGTAAGAAGGATTATGGGAATGTGCCGGGTTTTGTTATTGGCCTTCAATTCATCAACCAGTTCATAACCATTGGTATGCGGCATCATTATATCACTGATGATAAGGTCCGGAAAGTGCAGTCGGGCCTTATCTATACCCTCACGACCATCCGCGGCCTCTGAAACTTCAAAATGATCCTCGAGCAGGGTAACGATGGTACTCCTTAGTTTTTCGTTGTCTTCTACTATTAATATTTTTTTCATTTGGCTATTGAGATTGGTAATTGAACAAAAAAAGTGCTTCCTTCTCCGGGTTTGCTTACAAAATCTATCTTTCCCTTGTGTAAATCTACAAATTCCTTAACTATAGAAAGGCCGACTCCCGTACCCTGGATGTTGCTCACATTTCCCGCTCTGAAAAAAGAGGCAAAAATAGAAGTCTGGTCCTCCTGCGGGATGCCGATGCCGAAATCCTTTATCGCAATTTTCACCTGTGATTCCTGGTAATGCACATCAATACGCACCTGCGGCTTTTTATCCGAAAATTTACAGGCATTGGTCAGGAGGTTGCTGAACACATATCTCAAGAGCGAATAGTCTCCGATAATAGAAACGGGGTCATTATGTACCTTCAGAGTGGTCTTAATTTTGGGAAATGCCTTCTGACAATCCTTTTCCACAAGTTCGGTAAGCATTGCAAACAGATCTACCTGCTCCAGTTTCAGACTCGTTTTACCGGTGGTCAGCTTTTTCAATTCAAGCATATCCGCAATCATCACCGTAAGGCGATCAATCTCCTCCTCCATCGACTCAAGCGCGTTGTTCAGCAACTTCTCGCTCTTCTTCACCTTAAGCATTTCAATATTGGCCTGAATAACTGCGAGCGGAGTTTTAAACTCATGACTCGTTACCGAATAAAGATTGGCCTTAAACCTTGAAAATTTCTGTTCGCTGGTGAGCGCGTTCATCAGGTCATCAGTGAGATGTACACTTTCAGTAATATCGCGGGTACTGCTTAATAGAGTATAGGTGTCACCTCCTGTGTCGATAGGTGTAAAAGTGGATTCGAGCCAGCGCAGGCGATTTTCCTTATGCCTTATCTGATAGCGCAACCTTGTGCCGGGGGTGTCAAAAAACCTTTTTAGAGTGGTAAAATCCATTTCACTAATAAACTCCGGTGCCAGAAAATCGGTGAGTTTCTTACCAATAAGTTCGTGGGATTCGAAACCCAGGATGCCCTTGCTCGAAGGAGTGGCAAACCGGATTGTGTTATCACCATCATGTACACAAACCAGATCAGTGGTATGTTCGGCTATTAATCTAAAAACTCTGTCAGTAGCAACCATAGTGAAGTAGAGATATACAAATAAAGCCTAAAAATATTAAAGGTGTTTTCCCTTAACAGGAAAACACCTTTTTTTTCTTAATATCTCCTGAACATCAGGCAGTTATTTTAGTAACGGTAATACTCGGGTTTAAAGGGGCCTTTTTGATCAACACCGATATATTCGGCCTGCTCGGTACTAAGTTCCTCGAGTTCTACGCCTATTTTGGCCAAATGCAACTCCGCAACCTTTTCATCCAGATGCTTGGGTAAAGTATAAACCTTGTTCTCGTACTTACCCGCATTAGTCCACAGCTCTATCTGTGCCAGCGTTTGATTGGTAAAGGAATTACTCATCACAAAGCTCGGGTGGCCGGTAGCACAGCCAAGGTTAACCAAACGCCCCTGGGCCAGCAGGATAATATCATGATCACCCACGTGATACTTATCTACCTGAGGCTTAATTTCTACATGGGTATTACCATGGTTTTTCTTCAGCCAGGCGACATCAATTTCATTGTCGAAGTGACCGATGTTACAAACGATGGTTTTATCCTTCATTTTTTCAAAGTGCTCCCCGCGAATAATATCCTTATTGCCGGTAGCTGTTACGATGATATCTGCCTCTGCAACTGCATTAGCCATCTTCTTCACCTCAAATCCATCCATTGCCGCCTGCAGCGCGCAAATAGGATCAATTTCCGTTACAATAACACGAGCGCCAGCTCCACTCAATGAAGCGGCAGTGCCTTTACCCACATCGCCATACCCGGCAACTACGGCAACCTTTCCGGCCATCATTACATCGGTAGCTCTCCGGATCGCATCAACAGCGGATTCGCGGCAACCATATTTGTTATCGAACTTCGATTTCGTAACCGAATCATTCACGTTTATAGCCGGCATGGGAAGGGTTCCCTTCTTCATCCTTTCGTAAAGACGGTGCACTCCGGTAGTGGTTTCCTCCGAAAGACCCTTGATGCCCTGAGAGAGTTCGGGGTAGCGATCAAACACCATGTTGGTAAGATCACCTCCGTCATCCAAAATCATATTGAGCGGCTTGCGCTCCTCGCCAAAAAAGAGGGTTTGCTCTATGCACCACTCAAATTCCTCTTCGGTCATCCCCTTCCAGGCATATACAGGTATACCTGCAGCAGCTATTGCCGCAGCAGCCTGATCCTGGGTGGAGAAAATGTTGCAGGAAGACCAGGTAACCTCTGCGCCAAGTTCAATCAGCGTTTCAATGAGTACAGCCGTTTGTATGGTCATGTGCAGACAACCTGCAATACGGGCCCCCTTAAGAGGCTTATCTTTTCCATATTCCTCACGCAAGGCCATTAAGCCCGGCATTTCGGCCTCAGCCAGTTCTATCTCTTTTCTTCCCCAATCGGCCAGGGATATATCCTTAACTTTGTACGGAATGTATTTGTCTACCGTTTCGCTCATAGTTTCTTTTTTGATAATCAGTTTTATAAGGATGGCAAAGATACCGCAGTTTCCTTACTAAAAAAATTCTAGTTTATTCCATTTCAATGCCTCTATTGCGAAGATTTAATACAAACCCGCTCACCTCCCTTATTTTATGGAAGATTGAAGAAACCGTGGAGCAGATGCTGCCTCAGGTTATACTCCATCCGTCCGACAAAGCAAAATATGAAAAGCTGAACCATACCGGTAAAAAATGCGAGTTTTTGGCGCTACGCCTCTGTCTTAGAGAGTACTTTGGAGAAAATCCTCCTGTTTTTTATTACGATAATGGCAAACCTTACCTGGAGGGACCTCATCATATTTCCTTTTCACACACCAATGGGTTTGCAGGGATGATCATTAGCCGTCAAGGGCCAGTGGGTATTGATCTGGAAGTGTACCGGGCAAGTATAAAACGCATAGCTCCCAAATTTCTTCGCAAGGAAGAAGCCTCGGCACTCACCCCCGAATGGGAGGTAGACCAGATAATTCACTTTTGGGGAGCCAAGGAAGTAATGGTAAAGATTACCGGTGACAGACGCATGAATTTTAAGAAACATCTGCGGGTAAGCCCGTTTGCGCACCAAAATTTTCAGGAAACCAGCGGAATGATCCGTAGCGGGAGCGTGAACAAAAGGATTAAACTTTATTTTAAAACTATTCGCGATTTACATATCAGCTATGGCTGGGAAGCGGCCTCGCGACCCGCCAATGCATTTACACCTCAAAAACTGTCATAACTTTCTTAGGTTTGCCGCTTCAAAACTGGCATGAAATTACTCGATAAAATATATAAGGCAAAGGAAAACCAGACCAGGCAACTGGCGGTGCTGATAGATCCAGACACCCCGGATGACACTGCCCTGCTCGAAGTTATTGACCAGATAATTATCGCCCGTGCCGACTTTATCTTTTTGGGCGGAAGTTTACTGGTTAAGGATAGCCTTGACCACTGTATTGCACTGATCAAAAGCAAAACAGAAATTCCGGTAGTTCTTTTTCCCGGCAGCGCTCTGCAAATTTCTGCCAAGGCAGATGCCATACTATTTCTTTCGCTGATATCGGGACGCAACCCTGAGTTACTTATCGGCACCCACGTAGTGGCCGCCCCTATCATCAAACAAGCTGAGCTCGAAACCCTTGCCACAGGGTATATGCTAATTGACAGTGGCCGTCCCACCACTGCCTCCTATATGAGCGGAAGTTTGCCTATTCCCTCCAACAAACCGGGTATTGCCGCCTGTACAGCATTGGCTGGTGAAATGCTGGGCTTAAAGCTGATCTATATGGATGGCGGTTCAGGGGCGGAAAAAAGCATTAGCCCGGAAATGATTAGCCATGTAAGGCAAACCGTGGACGCACCTATAATAGTAGGGGGAGGCATACGTGATGCAGAAACCGCTGCTGCACTATGCCGCGCGGGGGCCAATATTATTGTAGTAGGAAATGCCAGTGAAAAGGATCCAACTATTCTTCCCGCCATAGCCGAAGCTATTCATCAAAGTTAATCCACCATGAATATTTCCCTTGAGATCTCCATGTATCCTCTGCAGGAGGACTTCATTCCCGCCATTGATGGATTTTTAAGACACCTGCACAAGGCAGGGGGAATTTCAGTTAAAACCAATGCCATGAGCACGCAGGTCTTTGGGCCTGTAAATGAGGTTTTTAAGGCCGCACAAACAGGTATTGAGAAGATTTACCAGCAGGTGGATCAATGCCCTTTTGTGATCAAGGTGCTGAATGGAGACGTTTCCGGCACTGACCTGAACCCCGAACAATGGAAATGAGCAGGCTGAGGCTGCTGGAGATAGTTGCAGTTCTCGCCAGTCTTGCCTACACCTGGCTGCTGATTGAAGGCAGTGTACTCTGCTGGAGTTTTGCTCTTCTGGCTTCCACCCTTTATTTATACCTCTGCTTTGTAAAGCGCATATATGCCGAATCACTTTTACAGGTATTTTACGTATTTACTGCCGTGTACGGATGGGTTCACTGGAACGAGACCGGTGGTGCTATAGGAAAAAGCCTTTCATGGAATCTGCATGGTGTGATAATACTGGCCGGGGTTGCACTTTTTCTGATTTCAGGATTACTTTTAAAGAGGCTCACTGATGCCGCCACTCCCTTTGTGGATTCGTTCACAACCGTGTTCAGCATTTTTGCCACCATTCTGATGATCCACCTCATTCCTGAGAACTGGGCCTACTGGATAGTGATTGATGCCGTGTCCGTATACCTTTACATGCAACGCAAGCTGTATTTTACCGCCATTCTCTTTGTACTTTACACTGCACTTTCTATAAAAGGTTTAATGGAATGGACAAACCTGTGAAAATAGTGGTCACCGGTCCTGAAAGTAGCGGTAAATCAAAGCTTTGCGAACAGTTAGCAGCGCACTTTAACGCTATTTGGATACCCGAGTTTGCCCGCATATACCTTGAGGGGCATGGGCCAAAATATGATTTCCAACTTCTTTTGAAAATGGAAAAGATGCATCTCAGGCATCAGCAGGAATTTCTGAAAGATCAACCAAAGATTGTATTTCTGGACACCGACCTCATCAACTACCTGGTATGGGAAAAGCTGGTGTTTAACAAGCAGCACAAATGGCTGCGTGAAGCAGCCGAAAAAGAATCCGGTCACCGGTATCTAATCACTTACCCTGACCTTCCGTGGGAAGCAGACCCATTGCGCGAACACCCTAAGGAGGGCATGCTAATATTTGATCATCACCTGAGAGAGGTTGCCAACCGAAGCCGCCCCTATCGGGTAGTAAAGGGCCGGGGAGATAAGAGGCTGCAGAATGCGATTATAATAACTGAAGAATTAATAAATATTCCCTTGGTCAAAAGTTAAATTGCCCATAGCTTTGCCCCGAAAATTATCTCAAAGGGGTGCCACGTTTTTGGTGTGGCTGAGATTATACCCAATGAACCTGGGCGGGTAATGCCGCCAAGGGAAAGTTGCTTCACTAAATTTTATTAATCCAAGCGAGTAATAGCCCCTTTTATTCGTGATAAAATCAGATTTTATCATGAAGAAGCTAATTGCTTTTGCTGC
>CAZNMG010000379.1:0-5621 GCA_964574075.1 uncultured Owenweeksia sp. | reverse complement strand
CATCATGGATCACCTTCAACTCCCAGGCAAACTCATCCTGATAAGCCACGGCCCCACCCTGGAGGATTTCATTCACTATGCCATCAAGATAATTATACACTTCAGGATATTGTGACTCGCTAAGAACAGGCATGGTGCTGTCAATTTCTGCACTTACCTGCTGCCCCAACGCCTTATCATCGGCAACCGAAAACAATACGACATTATCATTCTTATCACAGGAACTTAGACTCGCCCCTAAAAAAATGCTGAGCGTAGCAAACAGTACTATATTCTTCATGATGACTTAATTTTATTGTAAAACTCAGTTCTCCCGTATTAGTTTAAAAAGCTTTTTAAGCTACCAAACCTACTTTGATGAAAGCATTACTTCAACTTTTGGAATACAACTTCTGGGCAAATGACCAGTTTATTACCCGCCTGCAGGACCAGCCAGACCTTAATTTGCAGATCGATAAGTTAATGTCGCATGTGCTGAGCGCCCATCGTGTATGGTTGCAAAGGATTTCCGGCCGTGGGAGCCGCCCATCGGCATGGGATATGGTGGATAGCCAGAGCTGGGAAAGCATAAACCTCGAACTTTACCACGAAACCTCTCACCTCGTAAAATCCTCTGATCTCCTTCAAAAGATCACTTACCAAAACAGCCAGGGAACGGTTTATGAAAACAGTGTGGAAGAAATAATATATCACCTGATCAATCACAGCACCCATCACAGGGCTCAAATAGCGGTTTTGATGCGCCAAAGCGAAATACTTCCCCCGGTTAGCGATTACATTTTTTACCTCAGAAATTAACTTTTACCGGCCGATGAAAATTCCTACTTTTTAACGACTTTAGCATAAAATCAAAAACTATGAGAATCAAATTTTTTCTTTCTGCACTTATCGCCTCAGTGGCGCTTAGTTCGGCTTGTGGCCAAACGGAGGATAAATCAAAAAGGGCAAGCCCCCCCGCAAAGGCAGAGCAAAAAGTAGGCGATGCCACCGTAACCATCAACTACAGCCAGCCTTCGGTAAAAGACCGTGAGATCTTTGGTGAACTGGTGGCTTATGACAAGGTATGGCGTACCGGTGCCAATGAAGCCACCACTTTTGAAACTGATAAGGATCTTATGATCAATGGAAAAAAACTTCCCGCAGGTAAGTACGCTCTTTTCACCATTCCCAGTGAGGACGAATGGACCATCATCTTTAACAAAAAGCATGAACAGTGGGGATCCTACGATTATAACGAAGGTGATGATGTGCTACGCGTAAAAGCAAAGCCGATGAAAAACAAGGCTACAGAGAAAATGACCTTTATTATTACTAAAGATGGGGTTGTAAATCTCGACTGGGCCGAAACGCGTGTGCCTTTTACTATAAAAGCTTAACTACTAAGAGTTAATTTGAAGAGGTTGAACTTAAAAATAATCTCCTTCTAATTTCTGCTCCCAAAACCCCTAAGGCGGCTTGGATTCCGTTTGCCCCCTTAGGGGTTTTGGGAGCTTTCTACTTTACTTCCTTCTCCTGCATGCGGAGTTTTAATCGTAATACCCCTGCCACACTCAGGCTATCGGTTACCTCTCCTTTTAATACCATTTGATACAACTCATCAAATGGTATCTTTTTTACTTCAAGTTTCTCTGTCTCTTCAGGGTTGCTTTCGTGGAAACTAATCCCACTGGCCACATAAATCAAAGCTTTTTCGGTGGTTGCAGAATTGCTGAGGTCCATCTCCTGCAAAAGTTCCCAGTTCGCTGCCTTTAACCCGGCCTCTTCCAATAATTCCCGCTGTGCCGATGCAAGTGGATCCTCATTTAAGGGGCCGCCACCTTCTATAATTTCCCAGGTAAATTTTCCTTCAAAAGGAAACCTGTCCTGTCCCACAATCCAGGTATTATTGTCCTCATCCAAAGGGATCACACCTATTGCGAGGTTTTTAAAATGTACCACTCCATAAATACCCTCTCCTCCATTGGGGTTGAGTACCTGGCTTTCCGTAACCTCTATCCATGGATTTTGGTAAATAAGTCTTCTGTTGAGTTCGGTCCACGAACCTATTTTCTTTCCACCCTTCACTCAGTTTGTTTTTATTGGTGATGCCCATCTAAAGCATCAGAAATGCCGGCAACATTTTCTTTACCAAAATCCTGCTACAGGGTTTCACCATCTTCCTCCCTTTCCGCGGCTTCCTTTTCCATCAACCTTTCGTAGCGCTTGCCGTACTTAATTTTCTCACCATTGTATTTTACCTCCTGCCCGTCCTCGTATTCAATGGTGATAATGCGGATACCAGCTTCGTTGAAATATTCCCATATTCCATTCCTCACACCAATGGAATAGGGGCCCCGCATCTTCACCTGCCCATTGGGATAATAGTAGACGTGCATACCTGTCGCCAGCCCGTTTTCATAACTTCCTGTAAAGCTGAGTTGGCCGTTTTCCAGAAAGTAATGGCGCCACTCACCGGTGCGTTCGCCTTCAAAAAAGTTCCCTGTTTCGCGGTGATCATTGATCTCAAAGTACCATTCGCCTTCCTTAAAGCCATCAATATAGGAGCCTTTGGCTATCACCACTCCACTATCGCTATACTCTACGGAAGAGCCATCCTCCTGGCCCATCACATATTCCTCTTCACGCCATACCTGCTCATTGGGATAATACCACGTCCACATCCCATCAGGAAGACCCCTGAGGTAATCTCCGGTTTGCTCCACTTCGCCATCTAAATAATAGTATACCCATTTCCCAACCTTCAGATTATCTTGATAACTGCCTTCAGATTTTAGTTCTCCGGTAGGATAATATTCCTTCCAAGGACCTTGTCTGCGTCCCTGCTCATCCACAATACCTTCAAACAGCAAAATGCCGCTATCAAATATTTTTGACTCTACCACATTGCCTTCATCATCATACTTACGGTGCACCCCTTCCGGCTTATCATTGCGATAAGCGCCTTTAAAAGCCACCTTGCCCGTGCGGGGATTAATTTCCCTTTTTATTTCAATCTTGGCTACTTCCTGCGCATTTTCCTGAAGTACACCCATCACCCATTTTTCAACTCTCTTAAGATTGCCATTGGCCTGGTAGTATTTCCAGTATCCATTCTTCAATCCATTTACGTACGGTCCTTCCTCTTCAATTTTTCTGTTTTGGTAAAAGGTGATCCACAATCCCTGTTTCTGGTCCTGCTGATCCATTTTATTGATGCCTTGCTTCTTGGTGAGAACTCCGCCCTTGTAAGTGAGCAGGGTTACAATTCGTCCATCCTTTTCATACTCATAGCCATTGCCTTTAGCCACCCCATCTACAAAAGGGATTTCCCTCATCAATTCGCCTGTAGCAAAATATTCTCTGGTATAGCCCTGCAGCTGGTCATCCACAAAGTTTTCCTCCTTCACTACAGCCCCATCGACATAGGTTTTTCGAATCCCATTCTTCTTTCCTTCCTCGTAGTTAATCTCCACGGTTTTATTTCCTTCCTCATCATAAAATATCCAGGGCCCCTCGAGCTGATGATTTTTGCGATTACCTTCGGCTTTGAGGTTTCCGTTGCGGTAATAGCTCTTCCAGTAGGCATCGGGCTGGCCATTTCGCAAATAGCCTTCACTGCTTTTGGCACCGCCTTCGTAGTAGTAGGTAATAAATTCAAGACTGTCATTTTTCTCCGTTTGGCCTGATAAAAGTAGGCAACTGCAACAGAGGAGGGTGACAGCAAGAGTTCTTAATAACATATAGTATTATACTTTTAAATTATTTAAAACTATGGTAATAATGATAGGTTGTTAATTAGGTGCAAAACTCTTCCGATGGTTGCTTGGCAAAATCACTTCTTAGTCTTTATTGACAATATTTGAGCTCTTCTTGTACGGGTAAGGAGTTCATTTGCAAAGCAAACCGAATTTAACTAACAATTGTTAGGTAACGTTGTTAAGATGCTATTTTTGAAAAATAATTAGACCTGCCACGGTTGATATAACTCCCTTTGAAGGTTAAAAAGTGTGGAGCAAGTAATGAAAAGCAACAAGGCTTATTAGAAAAATATTGTGGTATAAGCATCTGAAGCACATGTGCAAGCACAATCTTTGAGAAGTAATTAACACGTGCGGGCAATTGTGTGCGGGTGAGTTGTTAGTTGTAAATAATTGACGCTCTGCTGCATTAACTAATTAACTAACAATTATCAACAGCCATGAAAATTGCCATTGGAGCCGACCATGCCGGCTATGAATTAAAGCAAAAAGTAAAGCAACACCTTGAAAGGCAGAATATTGAGGTTCTGGATAAGGGAACCAACAGCAGTGATAGTGTTGATTACCCTGATTTCGGTCATCCGGTTGCTGATGATGTACAAAGCGGGCGGGCAGACCTTGGAATAGTTATTTGCGGAAGCGGCAACGGTATTAATATGAGTGTGAACAAGCATAAGGGAATTCGTTCAGCACTGAGTTGGACAGCAGAGATAGCAGAACTGGCCCGCCAGCACAATGATGCGAATGTTCTTGCCCTCCCATCACGTTATGTTTCGGAAGAACTGGGCCTGCAGATTGTTGATGCTTTTTTAAAGGCAGATTTTGAAGGTGGGCGCCATCAGCGTAGGGTGGAGAAGATCAGCGGGGAATAAGAAAAGAATCAATCACCTCCAGCAAGGTATCCATTTGCTCTTCATTTTTCAGGTTGCCGCTGCCTGCCATTTCCCTGAATTTTACATTGGCCAGACTTTGGGCCGTGCGCTTGGTCAGGCTGGAGCCCATAGGTGATAGCAGCGGGTAATTTTCAAAATTGATCCATAAAACGGGGACTCGGGGATAGCGGTAAATATCCTGTAAAAGAGGCGCTTCATAATAGCTCAGCCAATAGTTATTGGTGGAAGGGTAAAGTTGAACCGTACCAAAGCGATCGCATTGCACATTCTCTATGCGTTCTGCAAATTCGGGGGTGTCGGATATCCCCATCTCACTCCATTTTTCCTTGAATAGCGCAGGGAAAGTATCGGTTCGAACCATAGTTTCCATTTCCTGCAGCGGACTGTTTGCACCGGCATTAATTATAATAAGTTTTTCGGCTCTGAGTTGGTGCCCCAGAGGAGGCGTGAGGTAACCGCCTTCTCCAATACCTGTAATAATGAGTTCTTCAGATTTAAGACTGTCCAGGTCGTAGAGGAGGGCTACAATATCGTCTATACGGTTTTGTTTGGAATCAAAACTTTGTTGCTGCAGAAAACCCTCGCCTGCCTTGCCGGGAATTATAATATTGAAGCCATTGTCCACAAAAAAACGGCTTAGTTCCGAATCAGCGAGGTTCATGGTATCGGGGTGGTCATTCAGCAGAAGCACGGCTGTTTTGCTTGGATCCCTGGGGCTTGCAATACGGTAGGGTAGGGTTTTGCCCGTTTGTTTTACTTCGTAGTGATGATCAGTAAAAACAATGGTGCTTTTACAACCGGTAAGCAGGGCAAGAATAAAAGGTGCTATCCAAAACTTCATGAGGCCAAGATACTACAAGAGCCGTTCCAGCGAATGTTTTTATGTAAGAATAGCCCTTCAGTATTAAAATCCTGATCTTCGCAGTGGTTTTGATTAGTTATATAGACCTCACCATATTTATTGTTTACCTGCTGGCGATGCTGGGGGTAG
>CAZNMG010000378.1:0-2573 GCA_964574075.1 uncultured Owenweeksia sp. | reverse complement strand
AATGGTAATCTCGATACATGAAGATTGATGTCAGTGTTTCATTCCCGATGTGGCACAAGTGAACTATACTGCACGGGTTGGCGTAGCTTTGCCGGAGGCCAATCAGTAATCTAATAACCGGCCCAATCAAGCACAGCGAATATGGACAAGGTGAAAGATCAAAAAGAAATCTTGGAAAAACTGGGGATTGAAAACCTCAACCCGATGCAGGAAAAGGCTTTGGCCGCAATCAGAGCCACTGAAAATGTAGTTTTACTCTCCCCTACCGGTACAGGAAAAACCCTGGCTTTTCTACTTCCTCTGATAGAGAATCTTGATCCTTCCTCTGCTGAAGTACAGGCACTGGTATTGGCTCCATCACGGGAACTGGCCATACAGATAGAGCAGGTATTGAAGGAAATGGGCAGCGGCTACAAAACCAATGCAGTTTATGGCGGGCGCAGTTTTTCCAAGGATAAACAGGATCTCAAACATCCACCGGCCATTCTTATAGGTACTCCCGGAAGGGTAGCCGATCATCTGCGAAAGGGAACTTTTTCTGCCGAAAATATCACGGCCCTGGTGTTGGATGAGTTCGATAAATCTCTGGAGGTGGGCTTTGAGGGAGAGATGAAAGAAATTATGGGTAAACTTCCGCGCGTAAAAAAGAAAATATTGACCTCCGCCACACAGCAGGTGGAGATACCTGCATTTGTGAATATGAGTACCCCCACTACCATCAATTTTTTGGACGAGGGAACTTCGCGGCTTTCGGTTCAATTGGTTGAATCTCCCGACAAAGACAAGCTTGAAACTTTGGCTAAGTTGCTGAAGACGCTGGGTGATCAACCCGGAATTGTGTTTTGCAATTTTAAGGACAGTATTCAGCGGGTCAGCGATTTTCTTGAGGAAAAGCGTATAAAGCACGGCTGTTTTTATGGCGGAATGGAACAGCAGGACCGTGAGAGGGCACTTATAAAATTCCGGAATGGCACGCACCGGCTCCTGCTGGCCACTGACCTTGCTGCACGGGGAATAGATGTGCCGGAGATCAGTTTTATCATCCACTTTCATCTCCCCATGAAGGGCCACGAATTTACCCACCGCAATGGCCGTACAGCCCGGGTAAACGAAAGGGGCACGGCCTACATCCTGAAGTGGAAAAATGAGGAATTACCGGATTTCATCAAAGAACTGGAACCCGGAACTTATCACCTTAACACATCTAAACATGAGCCCAAACCCGCTGATTGGCAAACCCTGTATATTTCAGGAGGACGCAGGGATAAAATATCCAAGGGGGATATTGCCGGTCTTTTCTTTAAACAGGGAAACCTCAATCCGGATCAATTAGGACTCATTGAAATCAAACAGGATTGCGCCTTTGTTTCGGTACCGGCCTCTACAGTGGATGCTATAATACCACTATTGGACAACAGCCGGATCAAAAAGAAAAAGGTGCGGGTAAGGGTGGTGTAGGAAAAACTCTTTACCTGCTCATTTTTGGATGGAACTGGTGCATTAAAAAAATTGAGAGCCGCTTAAAATTCGCGCGGAAGTAGTATAAAACCAGATGCTGAAAATGGCCTGACAAGATTTTACTTTCAGCCCGCAACAACCCGTGCCCTAGGTTGTTATAAATCGCAATCCGTAAAAGTTCTCATTATGATCAAACCTGGTAAATTAACTCACAGTGCTTCCCATATAATCTCTCCCCTTCTCATTCTGATGCTGATGGTTGCAACCTCAGCCTGTGCTCAGAATGAAGAAGCACCGGTAACTAAAGAAGAACCGCCTTCCGAAGAGGTAAAGGTAAAAGTCGATAATCTGGCGGATGGCCTCGAACATCCTTGGGGAATGGCATTTCTACCCGATGGACGACTATTGGTAACCGAGCGGGCCGGAGACCTCCGAATTCTGAACACGGATAATAATCTCTCGGGTCCCGTGGAAGGGGTTCCTGAAGTTGTTGCCAAAGGACAAGGCGGGCTCCTTGATGTAGCACTCGATCCGGATTTTCAGACTAACCAGTTGGTGTATCTTTCCTTTGCAGAACCGGGAAATAATAATACGGCCTCCACAGCTCTTGGTAGAGGCCGGCTTGAGAATGACCGCATCACAAACTTCGAAGTTATCTTTTCTCAAAGCCCAAAGGTTGACGGCAACAACCACTTTGGCGGCCGGATAATTTTCTCCGAAGGCAAAATTTTTCTCACCCTTGGGGAGCGTTTTAAATTTGATCCCGCCCAGGACCTTTCCAACCACCTTGGTTCAATTGTTCGGATAAATCCCGATGGTTCAATTCCTGCGGACAATCCATTTACAGGACAGGCCAATAAGGAAGAAGCCATCTGGTCATACGGCCATCGCAATATAGAAGCGGGAGCAGTCGATCCTGCTACAGGCCTGCTTTGGATAGCTGAAATGGGGCCAAAGGGTGGTGATGAACTAAACCAGCCGGTGGCGGGAAAGAATTATGGATGGCCGGAAGTATCATGGGGAGAACATTATGACGGCAAAGACATACCCAATCCGCCGACCCATCCGGAGTTCGCCGATGCCGTGCGTCATTGGACGCCGGTGATCTCGCCGTC
>CAZNMG010000377.1:0-3026 GCA_964574075.1 uncultured Owenweeksia sp. | reverse complement strand
TAGCGCGCTTGCGCTCATGCTCCTTCAGATGGATTTTACGGAGACGGATTGATTTGGGTGTAACCTCAACCAGTTCATCTCCCTGAATGTATTCCAATGCTTCCTCTAAGGAGAAAACAATGGGAGGAGCGATACGAACCTTGTCATCAGCGCCTGAAGAACGCATATTCGACATTTTCTTGGTTTTGGTGATATTCACCGTGAGGTCACCTGCGCGGTTGTTCTCACCAATCACCTGTCCTTCGTATACGTCCACGTTGGCGGGCACAAAGAATTTACCTCTGTCCTGCAGGTTGCTCAGTGAAAAAGGTATAGCAGTTCCGGTTTCAAGGGCTATCAAAGACCCGTTTTGCCTTCCGGGAATTTCTCCCTTGTAAGGTTGGAATTCCTTAAAGCGATGCGACATTATTGCTTCACCGGCAGTAGCGGTGAGGAGGTAATTCCTCAAACCAATGATACCGCGTGAAGGAACTTCAAATTCAAGATGCATATGATCACCCTTTGGTACCATCTGCAACATTTCACCCTTCCTTATGGTGATAGCCTCAATGGCTTTTCCGCTCACATTGTCAGGAAGATCAATGCTCAATTCCTCAACCGGCTCCATTTTTACACCATCCACTTCCTTTATGATCACCTGCGGCTGGCCGATCTGCAATTCATAGCCTTCCCTGCGCATGGTTTCAATCAAAACTGAAAGGTGAAGAACGCCTCTGCCATATACCCTGAAAGTATCGGCTGCATCAGTTTCCTCAACCTTAAGGGCCAGGTTTTTTTCAGTTTCCTTATAAAGGCGGTCCTTAATGTGACGCGAAGTGACAAATTTTCCTTCCTTACCAAAAAACGGGGAATCGTTGATGGTAAAGGTCATGCTCATTGTAGGCTCATCAATTTTGATGGTAGGCATAGCCTCCGGGTTCTCCTGATCAGCAATGGTATCGCCAATTTCAAAACCCTCAATTCCGGTAATGGCGCATATCTCACCACTTGAAACCTCATCAACCTTCACCTTGGCAAAACCATCAAAAACAAAGAGTTCCTTTATCCGTGATCTTACTTTTTCGCCTTCTCTTTTTACCAGGGTCACCTGCTGATTGGCTTTTAGTACACCACGGTGTACCCGACCTATGGCAATACGACCTACAAAAGCGGAATAGTCGAGGCTGGTAATAAGAAGCTGAGGGCTGCCGTCACGATGGATGGGAGCGGGAATGTGCTCAATAATGGTATCGAGCAAATAGGTGATATCGTCAGTCGGTTTTTTCCAGTCCTCAGCCATCCATCCTTGCTTAGCGCTGCCATATACGGTGGCAAAATTGAGCTGATCTTCGGAAGCACCCAAATTAAACATCAGGTCAAAAACCAACTCGTGGACCTCATCGGGTGTACAGTTGGGCTTGTCCACTTTATTGATCACCACCACCGGTTTCAATCCGAGCTCAATGGCTTTGGAAAGAACAAACCGGGTTTGAGGCATGGGTCCTTCAAAGGCATCAACGAGCAGAACAACGCCATCGGCCATATTAAGCACGCGCTCCACTTCACCACCAAAATCGCTGTGGCCCGGAGTATCGAGAATGTTAATCTTGTATTCCTTGTACCTTACGGATACGTTTTTGGCCAAAATGGTAATGCCCCGCTCCTTCTCCAGATCATTGCTGTCCATTATCAGGTCCCCGGGAGTTTCATGGTCACCAAACAGCTTGCCCGCCATCAGCATTTTATCCACCAATGTGGTTTTACCGTGATCTACGTGGGCAATGATCGCTATGTTCCTCAATTTCATACTATAACTTTTAATGCAGAGCCTTGGCCTTTAAAATATGACCCCTCCAAAAATGGCGGCAAAGGTACGGTTTTAAATGGCTGCTATCTGGGTAGAAATAAAATAGAAAACCAGTGAAATCTACGGGCTCATAATGCTTAACAGAACCCGATCACAAGGGTTTAAATTAAAAAGCCCCGATCACGATGACCGGGGCTTTTCACAACCAACCAAATCTAAATTTAACTATTCAATGTAAATCTTTCGAACGGCCTGAAATCCAGTGGTATTTTTCACACTTACCAGATAAATGCCCGGGACAAGATCAGCTACGAGTATCCGCTGGCCACTGGCAACACGCCCTGCCTTTACAGGTTTTCCGGTAAGGCTCACAACCTGTACATTTATATACCCTGAAGGGGCATTTTGAAATTCGAGGTAGCCATTGGCGGCATTAACCGTAAAATCACCTAATTTATTTTCCTTAGCCCCCATCGAGTTCACCAAACCGGTTGCAGTCTGGAAAGCTGTGGATTCGGAAAAACCTTCGTAGGCAAGGCTGCTGTCGCGCGGATCATACACATAGTAGCGGGGTGTGCCACTCATGAACCAGGTACGTGCCGAGTCAATGAAAGCGAAAATATTATTCCAGCTATAAGTGCTTACCCATTGATTCACCCCTGCACAATCTGGAGTATCACTTTTATAGAGGAAGGTCATTGCTCCCCAAACTTCCATAGTGCCGCTGTTTTGCGCGGCAAAGTTTTGGATTCCCGGAGCTTTACTCATGCAGGTGGAGCAGTCGAGACCCTCAGAGGCTATTATCAACACCTTGCCGGAAGCTATTACATCATAAAAACTCTTGCTGGTATTGTTGCAATCAGTGACGGTGAAATCCGGAACCTGGGCAAGGACCGGTATTGTCATTAATATTAAAAGGAGGGGGTATATTTTTTTCATAGTAATTGCTTCTAGGGTTTTTGACCCCGCCTTAGCAGAGTCGTTGTCTGAATATGACAAAAACCGTGCAAAAGGACCTTGGGCGCGATTGTCCTGAGCCTGGTGGAGGGGTACTCCCACATAACTTAGAATGCCTGAATTAAAAAACCCGGATTATTCCCAACTGTTCAGAAGAACCCACGACCCATGTTAGCTTCCACGATCGCACTGGAGGGGCTTTACTATAACCCCCTTCAACTTCAAACTAGAAGTCAATCCAAACCTTCAGGATCATTAAAATTCCACTGAGCACCATAAATGC
>CAZNMG010000376.1:0-6761 GCA_964574075.1 uncultured Owenweeksia sp. | reverse complement strand
CGGCTCCCCATATCGGCACCTTAACTACTGACACCATGGATCTTTCAACAGTTCAGAATGTTGAAGTTGCCTTTCACAGTTACGCCCGCGTATTTTTTGCGGAGTTTGCTGTGGCAGTAAGTGACGATGGTGGAGCTACTTTTTCGGATACCGTAAAATTTCACGATGATCTGGCGGTAAACATTGCTTCAACCAATGGTGATGAGGTAGCAGGAGATATTTCTGCCCTGGCCGGGGGAAAATCAAGTGTAGTGTTGCGGTTTATCTTTGATGGTCGCCCCGGGAACGTAAACGGAAACGGTTACTACTTCTGGATGATCGATGATATAGAGGTGAGGGAATTACCCGCCCATGCCTTTAGGTTTGTAGATTTCCAATCTGCTCCTGCCCATGATGTCATTTATCCTGCAGGTTCTCCAAAGTACGGTAATGTACAGATAGAGCAGGCACAGCCCATATCCTTCGATTCTAATATATACAACTATGGAGCCGAGGATCAAACAAATGTTAAGCTGGTTGTAAACATCGAAGATGCCGCTGGTAACCAGGTTGCTTCATTGAGTTCGCCTATTCTTTCCAATCTGTCGAGCAAGGATACAGGTAGCTTTAATGATTTCACCACTACCGGTAGCTGGACACCCAGCGCTGTGGGCTCCTACAATGTAATTTTTACGGTAGAGTCGGATAGCTCTTCTTCTGCCAACTCTCTTATACCATCTGATACCATGGTAATCAATGTCAATGAGAGCCGCTATTCTTATACCTATGGCATAAGACACAATTTTGTGGGAACGGATAATCTGGCTACTGGTACTATTATAGCAATTGGAGAAGCCTTTACTTTCCCCAATCCTAATAAGGACACCACAGGCTACGTGTTTGTGGAAGGAATATCGGTTCCATTAAGCACGACTACGGATCCGACTGCCACTATTTTTTGGGAAATATATGACACTACCGGGTTCACCTATGGTGCTAGCGGAGGGCCTGTCGGTAATCCTCTATTTTCAAGGAGCTATCAACTTGACGCCACTGCCCCGGGTACTACCTTTTACTTCGATTTCACCGATGTTTTTGGTAACGACACTATGGCCCTGCCTTTAGCTTCGGGAGGCGGTTATCATTTTATCATGAATATGATACCCAATGCCACCGGTGGAGTAGTGGCAGTAGGCAATGACCAAACATTGAATCACCCGGCAGGATCTGTGGTGGCTCAGTCAGATGCGGGTAACTGGTTTTCGGGCTTCAGCAACAGTGATAACCTGAGCGCTCCGATCTTCAACCTTTTTGTAGCGGAAACGCCTGTATGGGTAAGTTCCTTACGTTCTATTGAGATGCACAACGCTGTGAAGGTTTATCCTAACCCCAGCAACGGTGAGAAGGTAAGTATTGAGATTGCCGAAGGAGGATCCTACACCATGGAAGTGGTTGGTATTTCAGGAAAACTTCTTTACAGTGAGGAGATTTCGGTAAATGGCAAGGACAAAATCGTCCGCGACTTTTCGCACCTTCCTAAGGGCGTCTATTTATTGAATATCCATAATGAAAGCTTTAGGAATACCCAAAGGCTTTCTATTGATTAGAAGCTAAAAAACAATAACCTTACCTAAAGCCCCGGCCTGTGCCGGGGCTTTTTTTATGAATGCAACCTCCTGATGCTTTTGAGTCTATATCAGTGGGATGATGCTTTTTTCCTATTTTAGATGCTTACAAAACATAAAACTTAATTATGAAAAAACAATTACTTCTGGGAGCCTTGCTATCGCTCCCCGTCTGCATTGTGTATTCACAGAGCAGCGATGTACTCTCAGTGGAGGGTACCCCAGTCACAACTATTAATGACACCGAAGTAAACGGTGCGAAACGGACCTTGAAAAAATCCGCTGCCTCTGCAGCTGTACTGTGGAGCGAGGATTTTTCAAGCGGGATTCCTTCATCCTGGGTAAACCAGGGGTATGATGTAGATCCTGCCACGGGAGTTCTTAGCCCAAACCCACTCTGCGATTGGGAATATCGCGGTCCCAACACCACACCAAGCAATGCTGTGGGATCACGGGGCAAAAATGCCGGAGCAGGCCCCACCATTCAGTCCCCCACAGATGCCAACGGCTTCATCATTTTTGATTCCGATTATCTTGACTCCGATGGCCTAACGCGTGGTGCAGGAGTTTCACCAGCCCCTCATGTCGGCACATTAAGTACCGATACCATTGACCTCACCGGTTATCCTTATGTACAGATTGCCTTCTTCAGCCGAGCGCGCAATTATACCTCGCTGTTTAAAATGGCGGTGAGTAATGATGGCGGAGTTACCTTTCCCGACACGGTGGAGTTTCACAAAGGGTTGCCTACGAACGCTACATCCAGTCCGGGAGATGAAGTGACAGCAGACATCTCTAATACCGCAGGTAATGAATCGATGGTTGTTCTAAGACTAATCTATGATGGGCGCCCAAGCGGCTCCAGCGGCCCCGGACTTTATTACTGGCAAATAGACGATATGGAAGTCCGGGAATTGCCAGCCCATGCCTTTCAGTTTACTGACTTTAATGGTGCACCTGCTCATGACATCCTGTACCCGCCATACACTCCAAAATATGGTAACCTACAGATTGATCAGGCCGTTCCTATTTCATTTGATTCCAATATCTATAATTATGGCTCTGAGGATCAAACCAATGTGAAGCTTGTTGTGAATGTGGAAGATGCTTCCGGCAATGTTGTGGCCTCACTAAGCTCTCCCATACTTGCAGTTCTTAATAGCAAGGATACCGGCAGCTTCAATGATTTTACCACCACCAGTAGCTGGACTCCCAGTGCTGTTGGATCCTACAATGTGATCTTTACCGTGGAATCTGACAGCGTACCGGCTTCGCCCAACTCGCTCGTTCCGGCTGATACTATTCCCATTAATGTAAATGAATCACGCTACTCCATGGGCTTTGGTACTACTTCTAATTTTGTGGGCACCGACAACCTTGCTACCGGCACCATGATAGCCATAGGTGAAGCGTTTACTTTCCCCAATCCAAATAAGGATACCACCGGATTTGTGTTTGTGGAAGGTATATCTGTACCCTTCAGTACTGCCACCGATCCTACAGCCACTGTATTTTGGGAGGTGTATGATACCACTGGTTTTACATACGGATCAAACGGAGGGCCTGTGGGCAATCCTCTCTTTTCACGCAGTTACCAGCTTGATGCTACCATTCCGGGGACTACCCATTACTTTGATTTTACCGATGTGGTAGCCTCGGATACTATGCCGCTTGCGTTGCCTTCAGGAGCTGCCTACCATGTTATTATGAATATGATTCCCAATGCTGCTGGGGGAGTAGTTCGGATAGGTAATGATCAGACTGTTTCCCAACGTCTTGATGAGATTGCTGCGGTGGTAGCACAATCTGATGCCGGCAACTGGTTTGGCCGTTTTAATAACAGTAAAAACCTTAGCTCGCCTATCATGAACCTTTTTGTAGCCGAAACACCCACCATTGGGCTTAAGGCGTATAAGATGCAAAATGCGGTAAAAATTTACCCTAACCCAAGCAACGGTAAGAAAGTAAATATTGCCATTGCTGAAGCCGGTGATTATACCCTGGAAGTTGTAGGTCTTTCGGGTAAGGTTTTGCGAAGTGAGCAGGTTAGCGTGAATGGAAATGAGGAATTGTATAGGGATTTCTCAATGTTACCCAGAGGAATTTACCTCATCAATATTTACAATGATAATTTCCGAAACACACAGCGTCTATCCATTGAATAGATTCCTTGTTGATTTGATGAAATAAAGAAGAGGCTGTCTCATTGGGGCAGCCTTTTCTTTTATCCTGTAGTCACCCAAGCACCTGACACTGGTCAAAGCTTTTTCCTGATCTTCCGGAATAATTCGGAAGAAAAAACGAAGTCATTGATGTCCTCATTGTCAGAATTCACCAGGTCTTCACTGCTTCCTTCCCAGGCTTTCAGCCCATTTTTGATATACATAATGTTGTCACCGATCTCCATTACCGAATTCATGTCATGGGTGTTGATTATGGTAGTAATATCATACTCCTGCGTAATTTCCCGAATGAGGTTGTCAATGACAATAGCGGTTTTAGGGTCGAGGCCCGAATTGGGTTCATCACAAAAGAGATAGCGTGGCTTCATCACGATACCCCGCGCAAGGGCTACCCTTTTTTGCATCCCCCCGCTCAGTTCAGCAGGGAATTTATTGTTTACCCCTTCAAGATTTACCCTTCGAAGGCAAAAATTTGCGCGCTCCAGCTTCTCAGCCCGGTTCATCCGTCCAAACATATTGAGCGGAAACATCAGATTTTCTTCAATGGAGAGTGAATCAAATAAGGCATTACCCTGGAAAACCATTCCTATTTCTATGCGCAACTCGGTACGCTCATCATCAGTGAGAGTTCCCAGGCGTCTGCCATCATAATAGATTTCGCCCTGATCAATTTTATAAAGGCCTACCAGACTCTTAAGGAAAACGGTTTTTCCCGATCCCGACTGACCTATTATAAGGTTGGTTTTCCCTTTCTGAAAGGAGGTTGAAATTCCTTTAAGTACAGCCTCACCATTAAAACCTTTGTGCAGATCGTTAACCTCTATCATTAAGTAAGAAGAATTTGGGTGAGCACATAGTTGGCGATAATAATAGCCACACTGCTGCTAACTACGGCTTTGGTTGCATTTATACCAACTTCGATGGAACCCCCTTTTACAAAGTAACCATAGTAGGCAGAAATAGTAGTTATGATAAAAGCAAAGACTATAGTTTTAATCAAAGCATAGGTAACATAGTAAGCATTAAATTCGAGCCGTAAGCCCTGAACGAAATCGATTGGTGCTATATCGCTTACGAATACTGCAGCAAAATAGCCTCCCACTATCCCGAGGAACATACTGAGGATGATGAGAATGGGATTAAAAATAACCAGGGCAACAACCTTGGGCAGGATGAGGTAACTGGGCGGGTTAATACCCATTACTGCAAGCGCATCTATCTGCTCGCTTACCCGCATGGATCCCAGGGTGGACGCAATGTTACTTCCCACCTTACCGGCTAATATAAGACTCACCATAGTCGGGGAAAATTCGAGTATGATAGACTCACGGGTGGCCAAAGCGACATAGTAGTCAGGAATAAGAGGGTCTTCAAGATTGAGAGCCGTTTGTATTGTTACAATAGCTCCTACAAATATGGAGATCACAGAAACGATCCATACACTGCTAAAGCCAAGCAGGTCCAGATCGCGTATGAATGCCTTATAGTACTCGCGCCAGTTTTCAGGTCTGCTGAAGGTTTTGCCCAGCAAAATAAAATATTGACCAAATGCGCGGATTGCCCGGGTTAGAAACATTGTGCTAAAATAAAAGTAATTTTGTCTCCCGTTAGCGGGAATGTAAATTGTAAGTAGACATGCTCAAACGGTTATTGATCTTTGCTACATTAGCATCCGTAACATTGATATCCACCGCAAGTTGCGGTACTTTGGAAAAATGTAACTGCCCCGGTGGCAAAAACACCTCCAGCCTGTTTTGAGCAAAACCCAGTTAATTTTAGAAAAATACCTCCCACAAGGAAGCATTGACCTCGTACTGATGCTATTACGTACCGAACCGGTGCAGTTGAAAATCACCCGACCCCGTAAAACCAAGTTTGGAGACTACCGCTTCCCCCGAGGTAATGATACCCGCCATCGTATAAGCGTCAATGCAAATCTCAACCCCTACGCATTTCTGATCACGCTCATTCACGAAATGGCACACCTGAAGGCATTTAAAAATTCTGGTAAACTGATAAAACCACACGGCAGCGAATGGCAAAAGGAATTCATCCTCCTCACAGAGCCTTTTTTTAAAGCCGGTATTTTCCCCCCTGAAGTTGAGAAGACCCTGCGAAAAAGCCTGCACAATGGAGCAGCCAGCAGCTGCAGTGACCTTCACCTGTTTCGGGCGCTAAAAAAGCACGATAACCACCAGCCGGACAAGTTAACGGTTGAACAAATCGAGGAGGGGAGTTTTTTTGAAATAGACGGCAACAAGATCTTTAAGAAAGGGCCAAAATCACGGAAGCGTTACCGCTGCCTCAATCTTACCAACGGCAGGGAATATATGGTACATCCACTTGCCGAGGTAAGAATAATAACAGATGATAAACACTTAAGAAGTGCCTGATAATAAAAATTACTTCAGTTCCGGGTTCAAGCTAGGTGTTTTGGGCGGAGGGCAGCTGGGCAAGATGCTCCTCACCGAAACCCGCAGGTATGATATTCACACAAAGGTAATGGACCCTTCAGCCTCCGCCCCATGCAGGGTTGGCAGCAATGAGTTCGTTCAAGGCGATTTTAATGATACACAGGCGGTACTTGATTTTGCCGCTGATTGCGACCTCATCACCATCGAAATTGAAAATGTGAGTACGGAGGCCCTATCCCAACTGGAGGGGGAAGGAAAGAAAGTTTACCCCCGGCCGGCTGCGCTCAACATCATAAAAAATAAGTGTCTGCAAAAGGAGTTTTACCGCAAAAATAAAATCCCCACAGCGCCATTTTTCACGTTTGAAAATCTCTCTGATCTTGAGGTGAAACTGGTTGAAAGTGGCATGAGCCCTCCCTTTGTATGGAAGGCAGCGGCAGGGGGGTACGATGGCCGCGGAGTAAGCATAATAAGTGGTGCCTCGGATCTTATAACGCTGCCTGATATTCCGGGATTAATAGAAGAGAAAATTGCTTTTGATCGGGAAATCGCGGTGGTTA
>CAZNMG010000375.1:0-3120 GCA_964574075.1 uncultured Owenweeksia sp. | reverse complement strand
CCGGGGGCCCGCCTTGGCATACGCACTGTTACCTTTTGTTTCTCAGGGTCAAAGATCAGTAAATTAAGCTTTTTGGTTCCTCTATGCTTCTCAACCAGTTGATTGATGTCATCTATATTAGTGGGTGTCACCTCATCAAGCGGTAGCTGAATAAACACTGATTGGCCGAGGCTCTCCATTACATCCTGCATCAATGAAATTTCCTTTAGCTTGGGTTCAATTCGCTCCTCAGCTCCTTCCCAGCGCGGGCGGTATCGATTTATAAATCCTTTGATGAGCACCATCATATTCACTTCAAGGTAGGGTTTGAATTTGAGATATTCCTCCCCAAACAACATAAACTCATGGTTTCCGGTGTAATCCTCAAGAGTGAATTTTCCAAAGGGTTTGCCCGTTTTGGTGGTAAGATGTTTGGCATCGCTTATTATACCACCAATGGCAAAGTCACCGAGTTTGGTGAGATCCGCAAAGGCACTAAGATCATGTGAACAGAGGAACTGCATCTCATATTTGAAATCATCAAGTGGATGGCTGCTGATGTAGATCCCATTAACCTCCTTCTCCTTGCCAAGCAGCATGAGCCGGGGCCACTCCTCCACCTGCGGG
Organism: uncultured Owenweeksia sp.; assembly: GCA_964574075.1. Classification (GTDB taxonomy): domain Bacteria; phylum Bacteroidota; class Bacteroidia; order Flavobacteriales; family Schleiferiaceae; genus Owenweeksia. The sequence goes on along the minus strand of CAZNMG010000375.1, from coordinate 2,514 downwards.
ATCTCGGGTTCCGGCAAATCCACCTCCTGGCTTCCGCCAAAAAGTGAAACCTGTGACGATTCCTCCTGGGCCTTTAGTGTTTGTGCATACTTCATGGCCCTCTCGAGGAAGGTGCGCTCATCACCATTCTGGTAAAAGTAAACAGCCCGGTTTTCATTTTGAAAACCATCAAAAGCACCTCCCAGTGCAAGATTTTCCAGGGTCTTTTTATTTACGGAGCGAAGATCCACCCGCTTGAGCAGATCAAAAATATTGCGGTAGGGGCCATTCTCTTTTCTGTTGCTCACAATCTCCATTACCGCATTCTCACCCACGCCCTTCATTCCGCCAAGGCCAAACCTAATCTCCCCCTTCTTATTTACAGTGAACTTCAGTTCGGACTCATTCACATCAGGGCCAAGAACAGGAACCCCCATCCGTTTGCACTCCTCCATAAAGAAGGTCACCTTTTTTATGTCGCTCATGTTGTGCGTAAGCACTGACGCCATAAACTCAGCCGGGTAATTGGCTTTGAGATATCCCGTATGAAACGCTACTACTGAGTAGCAGGTGGAGTGTGATTTGTTGAAGGCATATTCAGCAAATGCTTCCCAGTCCTTCCATATTTTTTCGAGTATGACCGCCTCATGTCCTCTTTCCCCTCCCTGTTCAATGAACTTCGGCTTCATCTTGTCAAGAACCGCCCGTTGCTTTTTCCCCATCGCCTTCCGCAGCACATCGGCCTCGCCCTTGGTAAAGCCGGCAAGTTTTTGGGAAAGAAGCATCACCTGCTCCTGGTAAACGGTAATGCCATAGGTTTCTGCCAGGTACTCCTCCATTTCGGGGAGGTCATAACTGATTTCTTCGCGGCCGTGTTTTCGGGAAATAAAGTTGGGGATATACTCAATTGGGCCTGGCCTGTACAGTGCGTTCATCGCAATGAGATCGGCAAATTTGTCAGGCTTAAGCGCTTTAAGGTGTTTTTGCATTCCCGCACTTTCAAACTGGAAGGTACCATTGGTCTCCCCTCTCTGGTAAAGCTCAAAAGTCTTTACATCATCCAAGGCGATTTCATCAGGATTGATCTCTATGCAATGGCGATCCTTTATGATCACAATAGCATCCTTTATAATACTAAGGGTTTTCAGACCGAGAAAGTCCATCTTCAGCATGCCTGCCGATTCCACCACTGCATTGTCGAACTGGGTTACCAGAAGGTCGGAATCCTTGGCAGTAGCTACGGGCACAAAGTTGGTAATGTCATCAGGTGTGATGATCACCCCGCAGGCATGGATTCCGGTGTTTCGCACCGATCCCTCCAGTATCCTTGCCTGGTTGATCACTTCGGCCTCCGGAGTATCAGTTTCCGCCATTTCGCGCAGTTGCTTCCCGAGCTGGTAATTGTCGCCATTGAGGTTCTTGCTGAGTTCCTTGTCACTCCAGCCAAAGAGCTTGGCCAGCTTGATATCCGGAACGAGTTTGGCTACCCGATCGGTTTCGCTGAGCGGCAACTGGAGCACCCTTCCGGTATCGCGGATAGCAGACTTGGCCGCCATTGTACCATAGGTAATGATCTGTGCTACCTGGGTTTTGCCATATTTATTCACCACCCAATCAATAATCCGCGACCGGCCTTCATCATCAAAGTCGATATCAATATCGGGAAGCGATACACGGTCCGGATTCAGAAATCTCTCAAACAGGAGATCATATTTAATAGGATCCACATTGGTAATACCTATACAATATGCCACTGCAGAACCCGCAGCTGATCCGCGACCTGGTCCCACACTTACACCCATCCTCCTTGCTTCGGTGGTAAAATCCTGCACAATGAGGAAATACCCCGGATACCCCGTGTTGGCAATGGTCTCCAACTCAAAATCAAGACGCTCCTTAAGTTCATCGGTTAATTCACCATACCGAATTTTAGCCCCGGCATAAGTGAGATGGCGCAGGTAATTGTTTTCACCACGATTTCCTGCGTCCTCTTCATCACGCGAATCCCGAAACTCTTCAGGGATATCAAATTTGGGCAATAACACATCGCGCGCCAGCGAATAAGTTTCTATTTTCTCAGCAATCTCAATGGTGGTAGCCAGGGCTTCAGGCATATCACTAAAGAGGGCCTGCATGGATTCTGTATCCTTAAAATAATATTCCTCATTGGGGAAGCCATAGCGAAAACCGCGGCCCCGCCCCTTGGGGGTGCTTTGATATTCCCCTTCCTTTACACACAGTAAAATATCGTGGGCGTTGGCATCTGTCTTGTCAAGATAGTATACATCATTGGAAGCGAAGTACTTTACACCATACCTGCGGGCAAACTTCAGAAGCGTGTCATTCACCACCTTATCCTCCTCAAGGCCATGGCGAATGAGCTCCACATAAAAATCATCACCAAAATTCTCGTGATACCACACAAAAGCCTCCTCTGCCTGCTTCTCGCCCACATTGAGTATGAGGCTTGGAATCTCACCATAGATATTTCCGGTGGTCCCTATCAGGTCTTCCTTATACTGAAGGATAAGGTCT
>CAZNMG010000374.1:0-9312 GCA_964574075.1 uncultured Owenweeksia sp. | reverse complement strand
AATCGGCCTCGGCTTATACTGCTATTAAACCTTTTGGGAGGTCATTACTTCCCGGAGGGATGGTGGGGTGAAATTTCTTATCAAAGGCAGATAGTATGAACCAGTGCCTTGATCCCCTTTTCAACAGTTCGGGCTTGCTCTTATAAGGATATGCCGCCACTTTTCCGATATTTGCCCGCAATGGCCAAGGAAAAAGCACCCGGACAAAAAAAGCTGGTCGCCAAGCTGCGAAACAAGTACCGGCTGGTTATTCTCAATGACGAAACCTTTGAGGAAAAGCTCTCGCTAAAACTCAGCCGGCTCAATGTGTTTTTCATCACCGGTTTCCTGATGATCTTCCTTATCACCTCCACCATTCTACTTATAGCTTTTACGCCTTTGCGGGAATACATTCCGGGCTATAGCAGCACCGCGCTTAGGCGAAAAGCGTTTGACCTGGCGGTGGTGACAGATTCCCTGGAGCATCAATTGAATTATAATGAGCGCTACCTGCTCAATATCCGAAACATAATTGAAGGAAAGCCTACCATCAACTTTGCGGATACCGCTTACAGCGATAGCGTAATTCAGGCGCGTCTCGATAAGTCCATCTCGCGAGAAGACTCTATGTTGCGCCAGCTTGTGGAGGAAGAAGAGCGCTTTAACCTGGCTACCTTAAACGATGACCAGCTGCCCCGTACCAACCTTTCCTTTTTCACCCCGGTTAAGGGGCTTATTACCAACGGCTTTGATCCCAGCGAAAGCCACCTTGGTGTGGATGTGGTAGCCCGAAAGGATGAGGTGATCAAAGCCAGCCAGGATGGAATAGTTGTTTTTTCGGAATGGACAAGTGAAACAGGGTATGTGATCATTGTGCAGCACGCTAACAATTTTCTTTCTGTGTACAAACACAACTCTTCCTTGCTTAAGGAACAGGGTGAACCTGTGAGGGCGGGTGAGCCGGTGGCGATAATCGGAAACTCCGGTGAGTTCACCACAGGCCCGCACCTGCACTTCGAGTTATGGTATGAAGGCAACCCCGTGAATCCTGAGAATTATATTTCCTTTTGAGTGAGAAAAGGCTCAGAACAAGCCTTTTTCTTCATCCTTTTGCTCAAAACCCTGATCCACCGCTAATGACCCTTGTTTATAAGCCTGCACGGCCAGCTCATCGCAACGCTCGTTTTGAGGATGGTTGTTGTGGCCTTTTACCCAATGGAGAGTAGGCTTATACTTGCGGTACAACGGAAGGAATAGCTTCCACAGGTCGATGTTCTTTTTGCCTTTAAAGGATTTTTTCTCCCAGCCAAAAAGCCAGCCCTTATTAACGGCATCAACCACATACTTACTGTCTGAGATAATGTGGAGGTCGATATCTTGACGCTTTAGCACCTGCATCCCCACAATGGTGGCCAATAGTTCCATGCGGTTGTTGGTGGTATTACGAAAGCCGCCACTCATTTCCTTGCGAAACTTTCCGCTCTCCAGCACCACACCATAGCCTCCCGGACCGGGATTGCCACTGGCAGCTCCGTCTGTATAAAGGTTTACCCTCAATCCAGATCTTTTATCAGGTACTCGATCACCTCCGGGTAATGCTTGTGCTCCAGTTGCTGTACCTTGTATTGAACATCCTCCGGGGTGTCTTCATAGTCCACCTCCACAGTTTCCTGGAATATTATTTCTCCGTGGTCATATTCATCATTTACGTAATGAATGGTGATACCGGTTTCGTCCTCCTCGTTTTCCACCACTGTTTGGTGTACCCGTATTCCGTACATGCCCTCTCCGCCATAGTCAGGCAACAGGGCCGGGTGAATGTTGATGATCCTGTCTTCGAATTCATCCAGTATCTCAGCGGGGATCTTCAGGAGAAAGCCTGCAAGGGCGATGAAATCCACCTTGGCTTCCCTGAGTTTGCTCAGCACCTGGCCGTTATGGAGTTCCTCCTTGTCGAAAATGATGTAACGTACACCCAGCTTATGGGCCTTGTCTACAACCCCTGCATCTTTTCGATTGCAGAAGATTACTGCCACGCGGGCTAGTTCGCTGTCCTCAAAATATCGGGCGATATTTTCGGCATTGGTGCCGCTTCCGGAAGCGAACACGGCAATGTTTTTCATTGTTGTAATATCAGTTACCTCAAGTTAAAAAATCTTGCTCTAACACACGGGGGCTAAAGTAAGTTTATTGTTTGTTTTTTGATAAATTTACTTTCTTTGCAGCTTAATAATTACAAAAGAAACCGACATGTCAGAAATCGCTTCAAAAGTAAAAGCAATCATTGTTGATAAACTGGGGGTAGATGAAAATGAAGTAACTAACGAAGCCAGTTTTACCAACGACCTGGGTGCTGATTCACTAGATACTGTTGAACTCATCATGGAGTTCGAAAAGGAATTTGACATCCAAATCCCTGACGATCAGGCCGAAAACATTGCCACTGTAGGCCAGGCTGTTTCCTACATAGAAGAAGCTAAAAAGTAATTTCCCCACCCTGTGGCTTATGGAGAAGAAAAGGGTTGTTGTAACAGGATTGGGTGCCGTTTCTCCACTAGGGAACACTTTCGGGGAAACCTGGGAAGGCCTTAAGAGCGGAAGGAGCGGTGCTGCGCCTATTACTCTCTTTGATACAGAGAAGTTCAAGACGAAATTTGCATGTGAGGTTAAGAATTTTGATCCCACTCAATACATAGACCGTAAGGAGGCCCGTAAAATGGACCGATTTACCCACTTTGCGATGGTGGCTGCCGATGAAGCAGTGCAGAACAGCGGGTTGGTAGATGCAAAGGGTTTTAATTCTGATCGTAGCGGAGTGATCTGGGGGTCCGGCATTGGCGGGCTCGATACTTTCCTTCAGGAGAGTATCACTTATGCCCGTGGTGATGGTACCCCCAGGTTCAATCCCTTCTTCATTCCCAAGATGATAGTTGATATTGTACCCGGTCATATTTCTATCAAGTATGGCCTTCGGGGTCCTAACTTCAGCACCGTATCTGCCTGTGCTTCTTCCACCAATGCTCTTATTGATGCCTATTACTACATATTGATGGGCCATGCCGATGCATTTGTGGTGGGTGGAAGTGAGGCTACAGTTACAGAGGCCGCCATTGGAGGCTTCAATGCTATGCATGCCCTTAGTACCCGCAACGATTCTCCCGAAACAGCCAGTCGCCCCTTTGACAAGGATCGCGATGGATTTGTGATGGGCGAGGGAAGTGCTTCGCTTATTCTGGAAGACTATAAGCACGCCATTAACCGGGGTGCCACCATTTATGCCGAAATTGTCGGAGCGGGCCTCTCGGCAGATGCACACCATATTACCGCACCTCACCCGGAAGGGGCCGGGGCGCGTAAAGTGATGGAGCAATGCCTTACCTCAGCGGGGATTCAACCTGAGGATGTGGACTATATCAACGTGCACGGAACCTCAACCCCACTGGGAGATGTGGCCGAGTTGAAGGCGATAAAGGATGTGTTCGGGGAGAAGGCGTATAACCTCAATATCAGTTCCACCAAATCAATGACCGGACACCTGCTTGGCGCAGCCGGGGCTATTGAAACAATGGCCGCTATAATGGCTGTGAAGGAGGATGTGGTTCCTCCCACCATCAATCATTTTACGGATGACCCTGATATTGATCCACGCCTGAACCTAACCTTTGCAAAGGCTCAGCAAAAAAAGGTAAACGTTGCCCTTAGCAATACTTTTGGCTTTGGAGGCCACAATGCTTCCATAGTGATCAGGAAGTTTGAGCAATAAATGGCTGGCTTATTGAAAAGACTGAGTTCCCTTTTTCGTAAAGAAGGGGACTTTTTTTTGGAAATAAAGAACCTTACCGGCTTCTCACCCCGCAACATCTCACAGTACGAACTGGCACTGCGCCACAGCTCGGCATCACGCCAGGACAGCGGCTCGAAGCTCAACAATCAGCGGCTTGAGTACCTTGGTGATGCAGTGTTGGGAGCAGTGGTTGCCGATTTTCTCTACCAGAAATATCCGGGAGGTGGCGAAGGCTTGCTCACCAGCATGCGCAGCAAAATTGTAAGCCGGAAAAGCCTTAATCAGCTTGGCGTGAAGATGGGCCTGAATAAGCTGGTGATAAAGAGAACTGCACGCACAGCACATGCCAAATCCATTTATGGTGATGCGCTGGAGGCACTGATCGGAGCACTTTACCTGGATCTGGGCTATAATGCCTGTCAGCATTTCATTACTGAAAGGGTTATACTGGCTCATGTGGATCTCGATCAGATAAAGGAACGCATCGCCAGCCATAAAGGAGCCCTGCTTGAATGGGGACAAAAGAACCGGAAGGAAGTGCGGTTTGAGATAACCGGTTGCCACGGTGAGAGCCATGCCCGCAGGTATGAAATAGCTCTTACGGTTGATGGGGAAACCATCAGCACAGGTAAGGGCACCAGCAAGAAAAAGGCCGAGGAAGACGCGGCACGCGTAGCTTATAAAAAGATAAAACCACTTTAATTACCGCATATGAAACTGAAGCTGGACGATGACTTTATGACACCGGCCACCATTTTCGGAATCATAAGCGATCTGCCGGATTACCGCCTCTGTTACGTGATCAACCAGGAGCTCGGGCTACAGCTCGCGCGTTGCAAAAACGATAAGGAACTGAACCTGAAGAACAAGGGGTGCCTGCACTTTAGTGAGTTCTCGTACAGCGATGCCGCAGCCATGATAGAGTGGTGGCTTACAGCCAACACCCAGGCCCGAATTTATTCAAATGATAATGGTCAGCCACAGATAACTGCCCTACCTTTGATTCCGGAATTAAAGACCATGAATTATTTTTTGTGGTACACCGATGATGCGCGGGACGAAGTAAACACCCTGATCAAAAATCGGTTGCAAAGGAGTAGATATATCAGGGCGATACAGCAAATCGACCGCTCCGTTGCAAAAAATATGGGAAACCTATTAGTGGAATATTAACTATGCCGATAAATAAAACAAAAATTGTTGCCACCCTCGGCCCAGCTACTTCCGATAAGGAAATCATGCTTAAGCTTATAGAGGCAGGTGTCAACGTTTTCAGGATCAATTTCTCCCACAGCAGTCACGAGGATGCCGTGGATCTTATTACCAAAACCAGAGAGCTGAATAAAGAGCATAACTTTAATGTGGCGCTTTTGGCTGACCTGCAGGGACCCAAACTCCGTATTGGTGAGGTAGAGCCGGATGCCGTTATTAAAGTGGGCGACAGGGTGGTGTTTACCAACAAGAAACAGATGGGCAATGCCTCACGGGTTTACATGACTTACCCCCACTTTCCTACCGATGTGAAGGTGGGTGAGCGCATTTTAGTAGACGATGGTAAACTGCTTGTAAAGGTGATCAGCACTAACCTGAAGGATGAGGTAGAGACAGAAGTGATACAGGGCGGGCCTTTAAAATCAAAGAAGGGCGTAAACCTTCCGAACACCAAAATCTCCCTTCCCTGCCTTACCAAAAAGGATCTTGCGGATCTTGAAGTAGCCATGAAACACGATGTGGAGTGGATAGGCCTTTCTTTTGTTCGATCGGCCGATGACGTTCTTGAACTGAAAAGGATAATTTCTGAGAACAATGCCTTCTGCAGGGTGATATCCAAAATTGAGAAACCGGAGGCCGTAGTTGAAATCGACCGTATTATTGAAGAAACCGATGCTGTAATGGTGGCGCGAGGCGATCTGGGTGTAGAAGTCCCTATGGAGGGCGTTCCACTCATTCAGAAGATGATAGTAAACAAATGCCATAAGATGGCACGCCCGGTGGTGATAGCAACCCAGATGATGGAGACCATGATGGAAAATATGTCACCAACACGGGCAGAGGTGAATGATGTGGCCAACAGCGTGCTGGATGGAGCGGATGCTGTGATGCTTAGCGGGGAGACCTCAGTGGGAAAGCACCCTATAAAGGTTATAGAGGTAATGTCGAAGATTATTGCCCATGTGGAGGAAAGTGGACAGGTAGCTACCGCACAGGAGTACCCCCCTACCTATCGCAATGATCGCTTCATTACGGATTCCATTTGTTACAATGCCAGCAAAATTGCAGACCAGGTAGGGGCTTCGGCAATCCTTACAATGACCTTCAGCGGCTATACGGGCTTTAAGATCTCCTCTCACCGCCCTAAAACCAATATTGTGGTATTTACCGCCAACCGTTCCATTCTCAACATGGTAAGCCTTATTTGGGGCGTAAGGGGTTTCTTTTATGATAACATGGAAAGTACTGATAAAACCTTTGCGGAGATCCAACAAATTGCGAAGGATCAGGGTTTGGTATCTGAAGGCGACCTGGTGGTAAAAATCGCGAGCATACCGATTGAAGAAAGCGGGATGACCAATATGCTTAAGATATCGCCCATAGAATAAACTACCCTTATGAGCTGGCACGAAAAGGATAATAAACTTACCCGGGATTTTGAGTTTAAGGACTTTACCGAAGCTTTCGGCTTCCTCACCAAGGTTGCCATTGAAGCCGAAAAGGTGAATCACCATCCCGAGATAAGGAATGTATATAACAAAGTTACCCTAAGCCTTACCACACATGATGAAGGTGGTGTGACCAACAAGGATCACAATCTCGCGGAAACTATAGATGATCTGTTATAGCGCGGAGCGGAATTGCTCCAAAAACCGGGTGTCATTTTCGAAGAGATAACGGATGTCACTGATCTGGTACCGCTGCATGGCAATGCGCTCCACTCCCATCCCCCATGCAAAACCGGAATATTCCTTGGGATCAATACCGCAGTTTTTCAGCACATTAGGATCCACCATACCGCAGCCCAGCACTTCAAGCCAGCCGGTGCCCTTAGTCATTCGGTGATCTACCTCGTTTTCGAGCCCCCAGTACACATCCATTTCGGCACTAGGTTCGGTAAACGGAAAGTAAGAAGGGCGCAGTCGGATCTTGGTGTCTTTTCCAAAGAATTCGCGGGCAAAATAGAGCAAGGTCTGCTTCAGGTCGGCAAAGCTCACCCCTTTGTCAATATACAAGCCCTCAATCTGGTGAAAGATACAGTGTGAGCGTGATGTGATTGTTTCATTCCGGAAAACACGACCCGGACAGATGGTGCGTATCGGGGGTTTCTGGTTTTCCATAGTCCGCACCTGGACACTGCTCGTGTGGGTACGCAAAGCCCAGTCAGGGTTTTTTTCTACAAAGAAGGTATCCTGCATATCACGCGCTGGGTGCTCTTCGGGAAAGTTAAGTGCCGTAAAATTATGCCAGTCATCCTCTATTTCGGGGCCTTCGCTTACGCTGAAGCCGATGCGCTTAAAGATGTCCACGATCTCATTTTTGATAATATTCACGGGATGTCTGCCTCCAGTTTGTGAAAATGTTGCGGGGCGTGTAAGATCTCCATGTTTCGCCTGTTTACTCTCCCGGCCGGAGGCTTCCTTTAGGGCATTTACCTTTTCAGTGGCCTTTTGCTTTAACTCATTCAGCTTTTTGCCAAGGGCACGTTTTTCTTCTGCGGGCAGGGTTTTGAAATCCTCGAAAAGAGCAGGAATTATCCCTTTGCGGCCGAGGTATTTAATGCGAAACTGCTCCACAGCCTCGGCAGAATACTCATTAAAGCTTTCTATTTCATCTAAATATCCCGTAATTTCTGCTTGCATAAGAGGCTAAAAATCTTTCCTTTGCGTTTATTCCTATATTTGCGAGGGGCAAAGATGTGAATTATTCTGCAACAGAAAATGAATAGAATCTCAATCACTACAGTAGTACTACTGCTGGCCATAGGCTCACTTGCCTTTTTTTCCTCCTGCAAAAAGGACAATGACGATCACAAGCTTACGGTGATTGTCACGGCTAATGACAGTGTGAGAGTGGCTAATGCCATGGTCCATGTCTTCGTCCCTGTATCAAACTCATACATTAAAGGCTGGTTCGACCCTACCAATGAGCGTGGTGAAGTGGATTATGCCTTTCCCGATAAGGTAATAGTGGAGATAGAGGCTAGCAAGGGCTCCTTCAAAGGCTGCACTTTTGCGGAGGTTAATGCAGGTTCTAATGTGGTGTATGTGGATGTAAAACCGTATTGCGCCAAAGATAACGGCTGCCCGCCTTGCCAGTAACAATAAAGCCATGAGAAGCATTTGTAGTTTTATTCTTTTAGGTGTTATGGTTTTTGCCACGCTTGCATGCGAAAGGGAAAACCAGGATCCTGACTTCCCCTTTACGATTACGGTAAAAACCTTTCAGGACAGTATCAGGGTCACTAATGCTTTTGTGATTATTAATGCTCCAGTTCCGGGTAACACCGCCTATTTTGAGGGCTATACCAATGAAAGCGGTGAGGTGAGTTTTACCTACGACAGAGAAGCGATTTTTGAGGTAAGAGCCGTGCGGGGAGATGTAAGTAGCCCTTCATTCTCTGGCTGTACCATCATACGCCTTGAGCCTGACCAGCGTGTAGAAAAGACGGTATACATGAAGGGTGGCGATATGGAAGACCGCGATTGCTAAAGACCGGATTCATCAAAATACTTCACCACAGCTTCCTTCATTAACAAGGATTGTTCGCCCGGTTTCAGGGCCGGCAGTTTTTCCAGGGTACGGTAATGCGGCCATCCATCCCTGTCGCGGCCCTCAAATTCATAGAAGCCATAGGGCTCTAAAAGCCTGCAAATGGCAATGTGCATCAGGTTTATTTTTTCGTCTTTCTTAAACTTTCTGAAACCCTGTCCCAGCTCCTGTACACCTATCAGAAAAATAATCGAATCAAGATCGAGTTTGTCGCCTTCTGCAAACTTTTGTGAAACCTGTAGTACCACTCCCTCCCATTTCTTCTTTAATTCTTCCCTGTTCATTTTATTTCAGATATTTTTAGCCACTCTTAAAGCAGCCTTTATTGAATTACATTGATATCCTTCTACTCCTCCCTCTTGCTTACGGAGTGATCCGCGGCCTAATGCGGGGTTTTGTAAGGGAAATCACCTCCTTACTTGCCCTTATTGCCGGCATTTTTATTGCTTTTCATTATGCTGATGATGTGGCGCTTTGGCTTCATCAATACATTGATACATCTGCTGTCTGGCTCAACATCCTTGCCTATCTTATTATTTTTTTAGGAGTGGGTCTGCTATTTACTTTGGTTGGGGCTATCATTACGAAGGCGCTTACCTTTATGGCTCTCGGTATTATTAACCGGTTGGTGGGAGGCATTTTTGGGTTTGCCAAAATATTGTTGATCATGCTCCTGCTGATTTTTCTTTTTCAGCCGTATCTGTTGCAGGTAGAGGAGAACTCATCCTCGCTGAAGGAAAGTAAAGTATATCCTTACTTTAAGGAATACAGCTTCCTTAGCGGTA
>CAZNMG010000373.1:0-5166 GCA_964574075.1 uncultured Owenweeksia sp. | reverse complement strand
GGTCACCGAATAATTCAATGTTAAAGGATCAAGTGCAAAATCTACTGCCGACCCGATAATGTTCTCCACCTGGAAAACTACCGAGTCATTGGCGGTAAGACAAAGGCCTTTGATGAAATCCCCGCTCATCAGGGAAAGATCACCTGTTACCGGTGTGTATTCATCCGCACCTATATCCGGGGTGGTAGCAGATCGCGATTGGCCGTCAATGTCAGTTGTCACTGAAGCGATTGGCGTACCTGCATCATTGCTGATGGTTCCCAACAAATGAAGGTCTTCATTGCTCAGAAAGACCGGGTCTCCACTCACTGAATTTGCATCCATGGTGGAAGCCGTCTGTAATCCACCGAGATTGGAAACAATTGTCCCTCCCCAGTTGGCCAGATCAGTGCCCGTGGTATAATAATTATTATAATCCATGGTAGTGAACATACCCGTTACAGCTGATGTCGCTTCAAACGCAACACCGCCACCGATATTCACTGCCAGATTGTTTATTACATTCACATCCAAACCTATTGTTGAGGTACCACCAAAATACAGTGCATGACCTGCAGTAGCAGATCCCGCATTTACATTTATACTATTGTGCACCACATCCATATGTGTCGGATTGTAGATATACATACCATAGGTGGTTCCGGAATTATCGAGGGCGCTAACCATATTATTGGCAACCAGGCTACGGCTAGAGGATGAGGCATCATTATAGTAGATGTAGAATCCATAATTGGTGGCAGAAGCGCTAACCACTACTGTATTACCAACGGAGGTAATAAAATCATTATAGTAGTGTCTGATACCGTATTCAGTTGTATAGCTACCAAGCGAACGGACATCATTCCCGGTAACTGAGATGCCATTTTGATAGTAAGACCAGATCCCACTATAATAGAAGTCGTGGATAATGTTACTGTCTATGCGGTTACCATTCTCCATATCCGTTGTTCCTACACCGTACCAGTACAAGGAATAACTTCCACCATTCATCTGGTTGCCTACAACTGAAGAACTATCGAGACGGTTAGAGGCGGTTGTGTTATTCATTATAACGGCAATATTGGTGGATGTGGTTGCCGGTGAAGACAATCCATTGAGGATATTGTCTTCGATATGGATTTGCTTGCTTGTACCAACAAAGTCAATTACCCTGGCGTAGGTAGAGCCTCCCGCTGTAAGGGTAAGGCCTCTCACAGTAACATAATTGGAACCATCAAATGCCCATACGTAGTTATCAGCGGTTCCGGTAGCCGCATAGGTCACGATGACAGGAGCCGAGTTCCCCGGATCAGCCTGGAATGTTATGGTATTTGTGGCGCTACTTCCTATAACATCAGTTAGTATAACCTGCTCATTGTAGGTTCCTGATGCAATATTGAAGACCACAGGTCCGGAAATACCACAATCGTTGAGCACACTCACAGCACTATCGATCGTTGCAAAATTAGTAGGGCCTGCAGAACCGCCAATGGTGTAGGTACCATTAAGCTGGCTGCTGCACAGCGTGCAGAAACTTACAGCGCCCACCCAGTCACTTGAGTCACCTGGTGCACATATCTGGCGTAATGCATACTCATAGCAAGTATTGGGAGTCAGACCTGTAAGGGTAATACTGTCGTTAGTTACTATCATCCGGGTCCCTCCTACTGTAGCAGTCCCCTGATAAAATCCCTGTGGACCAAACCACACTTCGTAGGAGTTGGCCAGAGCACCTTCAAGCCAGCTGAGATCCGCCTCGGTATCAGTTATAGTTCCCACAGTCAGTCCAACTGGTGCAGGACATGAAGGTCCACTTTGAATGGATACATCATCTAATGCGATATCATTATTAAAGGTGCCATTGTTCTCATCCACCACAAAGCGAACAGCCACAAGACCGCTGGCAGAATAGGGATTAAGGTTTACGGTAACTGAATCCCATTCACCGGTTGCTGCAGCATGGGTATAGACACCAACATGCCAGGTTGTACCATCAAAAACATCCACTGTAAGTTCTACAGTATTGTCTTCACTCGCCAGCCAGAAATAGAGTTCTGGATTAGTCAGATTGGTCACGTCAAAAAGTGGTGACTCCAAAGTAACATCAAAGGAAGAAGGGGATTCGGAATCATCTACCCCGGCATATTCCCCACCATTTCCAGTGTGGTCTGTGCTGGGGGAATAGGTATTGCCGCTGAAATTCCATTCTTCACCAGAAGTTGAATAGGTACTCCAGCAGTTTGGAATAGTAGTATTATCGAAAGTTTCCAGATGGGGTGCCATAATCGGGGCACATGCAGTAGTAAATGCAAATGGCCCGATAAAAATTCCATTACCTCCTACATTACAACTATCCTGAATATAGAATTCGTAGGTGGTTTGAGAACTCAGCCCCGTAATAATATAGGAAGTATCTGTTCCCGGCACCATAGCCGTTCCCATCTGAGTTCCCGAACCCGGAGTAAATCCTGGATTACCCCAAACAATTCGGGTTTCATCTCCCTGACCGGAACCACCCCAGAATACCTGGGCATCATATGCACCGGTATAGTGTACGCCTAAACTGGAGCTGGGTGGACCAACACAGGCAGGTATCGTTTCATAATTAAAATCATCTATTCGGATGTAGTCTATTGTGGCACCCATATTATGAGCTAGTACAATATACTCATCGGTTCCGTTATATCCATTTGCTGCATCAAAATTCACAATTACCTCCTGGTAGGTATCTGCCGTAGGGAAGATAATCGTATCCAGAGGATTGAATACAGCTCCCGGCCCAAGGGTATTTATTGTTCCCACGATCAGCTGAGATACCGGGTCATCCGAGTTGGCAAAAAACCTCACGCGTTTATCTCCTGCGGTAAGATCGCTGAAGCGGGGTGATATGGCTACAAGAGTGTCGCCACCACTGGTGCTGGAGTTACCACTATAAATGTACAATGCCTGGCTTCCACCGTAAGGGGCAGCAGTTCCGGTAAAATCCTCCACTTCCACAAATGCCGTGCTCGCTGTTACATAGGAATCCCAACAAAGGGGGGGCACATCAAGGGCATCGGATTCAAAGTCGCTAAAATAAGGGGCGGTAAGGGGGCCGCATTCGGTAGTAAAGCTGAATGGGCCGCGTACCGGGGATAATCCGTCTGTACCACAATCTCTGTATACGTAAACATCATAACAGGTATTGGCGAAAAGGTTGACACCATTAATCGGGCTGCCAAATACAAAGGGCTCTGTTCCTGAGCCGGTTGTTCCTGTTCCCTGCTGAAAGCCGCAAGGGCCATATTCGAATTGATAAGTTCCTCCTGTATTGTCAAAAGCAATGGGTGCCGAGGTATCGGTAAGCAATAATGGTTCAAAGTTGCTGACAGGCATACAGGCTACGGCTTCAATCTTCACATCGTCAAAGGCAAAACCATCTCCGGCTGTCCATATCGAATTGTCCTCCTGACCCCAGCGTATCTGGGTTGTAGCAGAAAAAGCCTGGCCATTATTGCTCAAAATGGTATCAATCACAAATTCTCCATAAGTCCAGTTGTTGGCATCGGAAAAGCTGTTCCAATCGAGTATTTCGATCCATGAAGAAGTATTACTTCCGCGAATCCATACCCTGTCATTTGCGCTTACTTCATCGCTATTTTCGCGGTACCAAAAGGATAAAAGGATGTTGCCCGAATAACTTGTGTAGGCTGTCATATCCATGGTTAGCGTCACAAAGTTTGGCGCTGCGGTTCCACTGGCCTCCATACTAAGACCAGCTGATTGGGTGCCGCTATAGGCATCCCAGCCCCAGTGCAGAGCTGCGTTACCTGTGCGGTCGTAGTTCCAGATATAACTATTCGTACATGCAAAGTTGGTATCCTCTGTGGCAATTGAAACTGTAGAACTCTGCGTGTTATAAGTTTCAAAACCTTCGGTGAAGGGAAGCGTGATGGGGGAAAGCGCAGAGCATAATGTTTTAAATGTGACAGGACCTTCAAAGCCACTATAATTTCCTCCACCGCAGTCGGCTCTTACATACACATCGTAGGAGGTATTGCCCGAAAGACCTGAAATAGAGACAGGCACTGCTGAAGCAGATACAGTAGTTCCGCCTGAGGCAGGATTAAAACCGGTAGGTCCGTAAACTACTTCATAATTGGTACCGGGAGCAACATTCCAGCTTATATCTGCTGTAGTTGCCGATATTGTAGGTACATTCAAACCAGTTGGTGAGTTAATCAAACTCAAAGGGGTTTGGAGCGTATCATTTAGATTCGAGGTATCTGCAATATTATTGGGATTTGAGGTCCAGGCTTTAAGAGCATAGCTTTGCCCGGTGGTAAAAGTGTAGTTCCCCAAAGTAACAGAAGCCGTATAACTGCCATTTCCTCCAATAGTATCAAGTACTGTGTTGTGGGTATAAGGTGTTTGAGCTACTCCGTCTATTTCCCAATTTACAGTCACCGGATTAATTTGATTGGTACCGAAATTTTGGATGGTTACCGATACGGGGTTGATTCCGGGGCAAATAGATTGTAATGCCGCGCTGGAAATTACTCCGGCATCATCGGGGCCGGTAGCAGAAAGATATTCTAATTTTAGTTGTGCACACGACCCGGGGGCGGTGCATAATGTCCTGCTTACGCCCGGGGCAGCGTAAACTTTAAATCCAATATCACCATCCTGTGTCCACGAGGAAACAGTCGTCTGGGGAATGGTAAAAACCAGCGAATCCTGGGTAGAAAGGCACTGTCCGTTAGTAGTAGTACAACCACCGGTACACTGTGAGGTACCCACCAGATTACCATCCTCATCATACAGATAAAAAGCTTCGGGACTGGCTGCACCTGGCCCTCCGTCCAGATCACCCTGGTAGTAAAAGGTAAGTGTGGCACTGGAACTGGCCGGGACGGCCATAGTAAAATTGTAGTGCAAGGTATCAACACCACTGCTCAGACATTGGTTAGCGGTGACCCTTTCGACCTGGGCATTTAAAGAGAATACTCCGATAAGAATAATCCCTAAAAAGCATAGTAGTCTTTTCATAATAGATTTTTTTGATTCTTGAGAAATTGAGAAACAGGCTTACAATAATACCACAAAACAAGCGTTCATAAAAATTTATTATAATGCAAGCATAAGATTATCAAGGAGTTGTCGTGAAACAACAAACCCCTATCCCCTCTTTCCCAGTGAGTTACACGT
>CAZNMG010000372.1:0-3155 GCA_964574075.1 uncultured Owenweeksia sp. | reverse complement strand
TTATATTTTTCATTCAGTCAAACGTTTTCCTTTTGAAATAAGGCAGGTATAGTCTGCAATATTAAACGAATATCATTCCACAGGCTCACTTTGCGGGCATACCGGTTATCAAGGGACTTACGTTCTTCATCGGACATCTTTCCCTTGCCGCGCTTCATCACCTGCCACAGGCCGGTAATTCCTGCGGGGGCCAAAAACCGCTCACACCAATCATCAGAGGTAAGCTGTTCGGCTTCATAAAGCGGCAGAGGCCGATTGCCTACAATTGACATATCACCTTTGAGTACATTCAGTAACTGAGGGAGCTCATCGATACTCGAATTGCGCAAAAACATGCCGACCCGGGTTACACGAGGGTCATCCTTAATTTTTATAAAAGTGCCGGCCTGTTGCATTTTTTTTATTTCCAGGTAATCCTCCTCCTTCATAGGAGCGCCATCTTTATAGATAAGGGTAGGGCTCGGTGTGCCATTCATCTTAGGCTTATTCTTCTCCAGTTTTTTTGTGGCTTCCTGGGCATATTGATTGAGATGCCTCATATCGGCCATCCGTTGATCGGCATCGATATACATGGATCGCAATTTATAGAAATCAAAAAGCTTGTAGCCGGTACCCACTCTTTTGGAAACATAAAGTATCGGACCCTTGCTTTCCAGCTTTATAGCAATACAGGCAGCCAGCATAATAGGAGAGGTAATGACCAATCCCATTCCGGCCACAATGATGTCAAAGATGCGCTTACTTACCGGGATTTTGTACTGTGGATGCACCTCGGGCTCCTTGGCAAGCAGCCGTGCCTCAAGCATAGACTTTAAAAAAGGGATACGGGGACCTATCTTTTCCGTTGGTACGTTACTGGGATAAATTTCAGAAATTCCGCTTCGCAGTAGTGCACGCTTCAAAGCATGTTCGGGATGATTGATAATGATGCCATATGGAATTCGATGTTCACTGAATTCATTGCGAAAACGCTCGTATATCCCAAGACCTCCAAGGCCCCGCAACTTGTAATCCGACAGTATCATCACGATACTTTCGGGTGTATGCATGGCTGCCTGGAAACCAACAGCATTGGGATAAATTTCCACCTGCAGCCCTTCGGTAGCGTATAGAGTCTTCAAAAATTCCTGATCCTCACCTATGTAGATGATCCTGTTCAAGATCTGAGCTTTATTAAGTTGTCAATCCGTAACCCCAGTTCCTCGGGGTTAAATGGTTTTATCAAATAATCATTGGCGCCCAATTTCAAACATTTTATCCGCTCTGCACTACTTTCTTCGCCCGAAAGTACGATTAGCGGCACATCATTGAAAAAGCCGCTCTCCCGCACCTTCTCAATATATTCGAAACCATCAATTTCAGGCATATTGAGATCGGCCACAACCAGATCAGGGATGTTCCCGGAGTACATCCATTCCAGCGCTTCCCTACCGTTTTCCTTGAGCACCACCTCATGCTTATCTTTTAAAATCTGCATGAGCAGCTTCCGCATGATGGGTTCATCATCTATTACCAAAACCTGCTTGGCGGGAGTTTTCATAATGCGCTCATTTGTTTGAATGATTCCTTCAATACCTCCTCGACCCTCGAGAGGCGGGAGTTTAACTCCTCATCTTTGGTTCCAGCCTTACCTTTCTCTTCCACCACCCTTATATCGTCACTGATGGAGGTGATCTGAAACAGATCAATGTTGGGCTTGATCTTATGGGCAACTCCTCCCACTGTATCCATGTCCCCGGCATTATAGGCCCGAAGCATTTCATCCAGTTGCTTTGGAGTATGTTCTAAAAATGTTTCGATCATGCTTTTTACAAAATCATTGCTGCCGGCAGCAAGCTCCTCAAGTTGTTGCAGATCGTATACTTTGTGTGACATCGGTGTTTAGATTTCAAGTTCTTTATTTTTTACCATTCTGTAGATCGTGCTCTTACCAATGTCCAGACGCCTGGCCACATCCACTACGTTACGATCGTATTTATCCAAAAAATGCTGTATTATCTGCTGATTAAAGGCTTTGAGGCTCATCTCCTTTGAGATTAACCCATTAAGGCCAACGTGCGTACTGTTAAAGTTAATATCCTGCTCCTCCAAAGTACCGCCATCGCACATCACCACACCGAGTTCCATTACGGCCTTGAGTTCGCGTACGTTTCCCGGCCAGCTGTAAGTCATCAGTTTTTTCTGCGTATCCTTCCCCAGAATCAGCTTTGGTAGGTTGTTTTCCCTGGCAAATTCATCCATGAAAAATTTGGCAAGAATGATAATGTCATTGCCACGTTCGCGCAAGGGCGGTAGTTCAATGGGTAAGCCCAGCAATCGATAATAGAGATCTTCCCTGAACCGGCCGTTCTTTACCTCCTCTGCCAGATTGCGGTGCGTGGCCACCACTACCCGGGCATGAAATTTTACAGCACTGTTACTCCCTATGCGTGTTACTTCTTTTTCCTGTAGCACCCGCAGTAGCTTCGCCTGAATATTGAGGTCCATCTCCCCTATCTCATCAAGAAAAATAGTACCTCCGTTGGCCTCTTCAAACTTTCCAACCCTACGACCCATTGCTCCTGTAAAAGCCCCCTTTTCGTGTCCGAATAATTCACTTTCCAAAAGATCCTTGGGGATAGCGGCAATATTTACTGCCACCAACGGATGGGTCTTGGTGCTTTTTGTATTATAGTGAATAGCTTTGGCAACCAGCTCTTTCCCGGTACCTGTTTCACCGGTAATAGACACAGTGATATTTGTTTGAGCAGCCTTTTCAATAAGCTTATACACCCTCTTTATGGGGACACTGTTGCCTTTGATATTGGAAAAATCATATTTGTGATCGACCTCCTTGCGCAGGCGATCGATTTCATCCCTTAGAAGGTAATTTTCCTTAATGTTATTGGATGCTTTCCACATCCGCTCGTGAGCATTGGCATCCTTTACAATATAGTCGTAGGCACCTTCCTTGAGTAGTTCCACCGCGGTGCTCACATCCTCCTGTCCGCTTACGATCACTACTGGAATCTCATTATAGGCTTCCTTTATTTTGCGGAGCACTTCAATACCGGAAATGTCGGGGAGTGAATAATCGAGAAAAATCACATTGGGCTTCAGGTACAGATGCCTGAGGCAGTCTTTGCCGGTGGTATATATTTCCACATCATTATCGG
>CAZNMG010000371.1:0-5694 GCA_964574075.1 uncultured Owenweeksia sp. | reverse complement strand
CATCAGCGATTTCCTTATTTCGTCTAAAAAGCGTTAAAAGCTAACTCTATATAGGTACTGCATTTGGTTTTGACCGATTACTCCCCTATCCCTTCCAGCATCAGTAAAAAAGCATAGTTCATGGCAGTTTCCTTATAAGCTTCAAACCGGCCTGAGGCGCCACCATGGCCCGTCTCCATATTGGTATATAAGAGCAATGGGTTCTTATCCGTTTTAAGGGTACGTAGCTTTGCCACCCACTTTGCGGGCTCCCAATACTGCACCTGGCTGTCGTGCAGACCGGTGGTAACCAGCATGGCCGGATACTGCTTAGCTTCCACATTATCATAAGGCGAATATGACTTTATGTAATTATAGTATTCCGGTTCATTGGGATTTCCCCATTCATCATATTCTCCCGTGGTGAGGGGAATTGTCTCATCGAGCATGGTGCTCACTACATCCACAAAAGGCACAGCGGCTATTACACCCCTAAAAAGCTCGGGACGTATATTTACAACAGCGCCCATTAATAACCCGCCTGCACTGCCGCCCATGGCATACAGGTGTTGCGGCTGGGTGTAGCCTTCTTCTATAAGTTTTTCTGCGCAGGCAATAAAATCGGTAAAGGTGTTTTTTTTGTGAAGCATTCGCCCATTTTCGTACCATTCGCGGCCCAGGTACTGCCCACCTCTTACATGCGCAATGGCGAACACAAAACCCCTATCTAAAAGACTCAGTCGGGTAGAGGCAAACCCAGGATCAACGGTAATACCATAACTTCCGTAACCGTAGAGCAATAGTGGATTTCCCTCTTTTTTTCGCAATGCCTTCTTGTACACCAGCGAGATGGGGACTTTTTGGCCATCAGGTGCGGGGGCCCAAATACGAGCGGCTGCATATTCTTCAGGATTATGGCCACCAACCACTTCCTGCTGTTTCATCAGGGTTTCCTCACGGCTTACCATATTGTAATCAATAACCGATGCCGGAGTGGTGAGGGAGGAATAGCCATAGCGGAGGGTCTGGGTGTCAAATTCCGGATTATTTCCAATTCCCGCGGTGTAGGTTTCCTCGTTGAATTTTATGGTATGTTCACCCGAGTCGTCCCAAGGTGTTATTACGATGGTGGTAAGGCCGTTTTCGCGCTCCTCTGTCACTAGAAAGTCGCGAAAGATCTCCACGTTTTCAAGATAGACACTCTGCCGGTGAGGCACTACGTCCACCCAGTTTTCCTTTTTGGTGGCGGTAAGAGGGGTTTTTACCAATTTAAAATTGGTGGCTCCGTCAGCATTGGTGAGAATATACCACTGGTTACCAAAATGGGCGGGTGCGTATTCGAGCGTGCGCTGGCGCGGTTGAATTACTTCAAATTTTCCTTCCGGGTTTCCGGCATCCAGATAGCGGTATTCATTTGAAAGGGTACTGCTGGAGCCGATCATCACATAATCGCCAGATTTGCTTCTGTAGGCATGGCACACAAAAGTTTCATCCTTTTCATGATACACTTCTTTATCTTCCCGTGGATCAGCGCCAAGCTTATGCTTAAATATCTTGGCAGCCCTAAGGGAGGTTTCTTTTATCGTGTAAAAAACAGTGCGGTTATCATTCGCCCAGGCAGCACCCCCCGTGGTATACTCAAGGCGGTCGGGCAGGGTTTCTCCGGTTTCAAGGTTCTTAAAGCGTATGGTGTAGATCCTTCGGCTCAGGGTATCCTCCCCATAGGCCAGGAATTTATTATCGGGACTCACACTTAGCCCTGCCACCTTGTAATAGGTATGCTCCTTAGCCTGCTCATTAACATCCAATAAAATCTGTTCCTCACCTTGCAGGGTTGCTTTTTTGCGACAGTAGATCGGGTGCTCCTGGCCCATTTCAAAACGCACATAGTACCAGTAGCCATTCTTGAAGTATGGCACCGATTCGTCCTGCTCCTTGATGCGCCCTTTTATTTCCTCGAAGAGTTGTTTTTGCAGCTCTTCGGTATCCCTCATTTCATTTTCGCGATAGGCGTTTTCGGCCTTCAGGTATTCTACAACCATTGGATTCTCACGGTCGTTCAGCCAGTAGTAATTATCGAGGCGGGTATCCCCGTGTATAACCAGTTCTTTGGCAATCTTTTCTGCAACAGGGGCAGGGTTCGGGGTCTTTTGCATATTTTGGCAGCTTGCTATGGCAAAAAAATTAAGGACCAGTGGAATTCCTGATTTTTGAAAGGGCATAATTAGGAAAGATTTGTTACAAATGTAGAATTATGGAAGCACCTTATTCAAAGGGGATGATGCGTGATGACGCGCTAAAAGGAAAGGTAATTGCCATTACTGGCGGTGGTACAGGCTTAGGGCGGTCCATGGGCGATTACTTTATGGAGCTTGGCGCTGATCTGGCTATTTGCGGACGCAGGAAAGAAGTGCTCGATAAAGCTGCGCTTGAAATGAGCAGCAAGCATGGCGGCAAGGTGCATACCTTTGGGTGCGATGTCCGCCAATATGAGCAGGTCGAGGCTTTTCTTCAGAGCATACTCAACACCTTCGGTAAGGTGGATGTGCTTCTCAATAATGCCGCTGGTAATTTTATCAGCCCCACCGAAAGGCTTTCCCCTGGTGCCTTTGATGCCGTGATTGACATTGTATTAAAAGGATCTAAAAACTGCACCCTGGCATTTGGCAAACACTGGATAAAAAATGAGCAGCGCGATAAGGTGGTACTGAGCATTGTTACCACCTATGCAGAGACCGGTTCCGCTTTTGTGGTGCCTTCGGCAATGGCCAAGGCCGGTGTAGCTGCCATGACGAAGTCGCTGGCAGTGGAGTGGGCCAAGTACGGAATCCGGTTTAATGCCATTGCTCCCGGACCATTCCCTACCAAAGGGGCATGGAGCAGGATATTACCCGGCAACATCGCAGAAAAGCTTGACCTGGAAGCCCAGGTGCCTTTGAAACGGGCCGGCAAGCGGCAGGAACTTGCTAACCTGGCCGCCTACCTAGTGTCTGACTTTGCTGCCTACATGAATGGTGAGGTGGTGATAATTGATGGCGGGGAATGGCTGCTCGGTGCCGGCCAGATGAACTTTTTGGAAGAACTACCCTCCGAGATGTGGGATTGGGTGGAGAAAGCTACAAGGGGGTCGAAAGAATGAAACCAGTTCCACTCTGTGCTACTGGTTTATCGTAAAAAAATAAGCTTCCGTGGTTGGTTAGTCGCTCAGAGTAATTGGGTAGTGATTCCCCCGCTTCAAATTTATTGACCGAAGTTTTTTGCCTTTTCGGGTTCCCCCATTGCTTCATAAATGCGGCAAAGAACCTGGTTTGCCTGGAATCGGTCTTCATCATGGTTAACCTGCATCAGCCAGTATCCCATTATGGATTCAGCGGCTTTAAGTAAATCCGGATCCTGTCCCTTAGCCTCGGAAATAAGCTTTTTGGATTGGTCTATCAATGCCCGGCTACAATCTTCAATGCTGAGGTTTTTCAGATGATTGTAAAACTCCTGATGATATTCCTCAGTCCATACTGGGGGCTTATTTTCTTCCATGCATCAGTTTTGATTTATCAATCTGTTTACCCGCGCCAGCGCTTCCTGTCCGGGCGTGTACATTGGCAAAATTTCGAGCGACTTGCGGTAATCTTTCCTGGCATTTTCAAGGTCACCCACCACTTCAAAAGTATATCCTCTGCCATAATACGATTTATAGGGCCGCTCCCCGTGCTGTATTGCTTTACTGAAGTATTCGCGGGCCTGTTGAAAAAGGTCAAGCTCGAGGTGAATATAAGCAAGATTGTAATAGCTGTCCGCATCCCGGGGATTGATTTGAATAGCTTTGGTGTAGGATTCAATAGCCCTGTTTACCTCGTTCTGATCCATGTAAAAAACGCCAAGCTTAAAATAGATATCCGAGCTGTTGGGCTGCAGGTCTAATATTCGCTGGTAGTAATACTTGGCAAGTGTGTCTCCCTGCAGTGCAAGAGTAACGGCCATAAGGTCAATGGCATCAATGTAATCCTGTTTAAGATCAATGGCATTCTGAAAGTACTGCAAAGCCAGCGCGGTATCTTTGCGTTCATCGCGTATGATAATGCCTTTCATAAAGTACGCCTGGGGATCATTCTTATCGATCTCGAGCTGTTGGTTCACCAGTTTCAAAGCCCGCTCATAGTTACGCACGGCAATCATTAATTCGGCCATCCTCATTATGCACACCGAATTTTTCGGATCGGACCTGAGGCATTTCTCCCATTCATCTTTTGCAGAACGGGTCTGGTTTATCATGTAGTGATATTCACCTTTTGTTTCGTGGTACTCCGATGAGGTGCTATCGAGCATCCGGGCCCGGTTAATATCATTAAAGGCAGCCTGCGGGTTGTCATAGGCCATGTAAAGATTTGCCCGGTGCAGAAATAGAGGGGCAGACTCTCCCTGCTCCTTTATAACATCAGTAATGGAATCGAGAGGGCTGTAATGCACTACCCCGGGCTTTAGGATACTTTCATCTTCCTGCTTCTGCTTTTCATCCGGTGAATTACAGCCTGCAAGGTTAATAATGAATAAACTGAGGAGTATTAAATTTCGCATGCTTCTAAAACTAAAAAAGTCCGCAGCCATTGTGTGGCGCGGACTTTTGCTTTTATTGATTATGCAATCTGCAGGGTTTCCTTGATCTTCACTTCAATTTCTTCGGCAAGGTCAGGGTTGTCCAGCAACAGCTGACGCACCGCATCACGACCCTGTCCAAGCTTGGTATCCCCATAGCTAAACCATGAACCCGATTTCTTGATGATCTCCTGTTCTACGCCCATATCAATCACTTCTCCCATTTTGCTGATGCCTTCACCATACATGATATCAAACTCTGCCTGGCGGAATGGCGGAGCAACCTTATTTTTTACCACTTTAACACGGGCCCGGTTGCCTACTACGCCATCATTATCTTTTATCTGTGAAGTTCTGCGAATGTCGAGGCGCACCGAAGAATAGAATTTCAGTGCATTTCCCCCGGTTGTCGTTTCCGGGTTGCCAAACATCACTCCGATTTTTTCACGAAGCTGGTTAATGAAAATACAGCAACACTTGGTTTTACTGATGGTACCGGTCAACTTGCGAAGTGCCTGCGACATCAGCCTGGCCTGAAGCCCCATTTTGCTGTCGCCCATCTCGCCCTCGATTTCGCTTTTAGGCGTAAGAGCAGCTACGGAGTCAATTACGATGAGGTCAATAGCACCGGAGCGGATGAGGTTCTCGGTAATTTCGAGAGCCTGCTCTCCATTGTCGGGTTGCGAAATGATCAGTTCTTCGGTATCTACGCCAAGTTTCTCGGCATAAAAACGGTCGAAGGCATGCTCGGCATCAATAAATGCAGCTATACCGCCCTGCTTCTGTACTTCGGCAATGGCGTGTAGGGTAAGGGTGGTTTTACCTGAAGACTCCGGGCCATAAATTTCGATCACTCTTCCCTTAGGATAACCGCCTACACCCAATGCCACATCAAGGCCGATGGAACCCGAAGGGATAACTTCCACCTTTTGTACAGCATCGTCACCCATGCGCATCACCGCGCCCTTTCCATAAGTCTTATCCAGCTTATCCATCGTAAGCTTAAGCGCCTTCATTTTGGCACTTTTATCATCGCTCATAAATATTGTTCTTTGAAATTAAATCAAGATAATTCACAAATATAAGTATAACGGGGTGGGTAATAGACCTCTGTTGAAAAAGGCT
>CAZNMG010000370.1:0-7664 GCA_964574075.1 uncultured Owenweeksia sp. | reverse complement strand
CTGTTAATATCTTTTCTATTTCATCTTTAAAAATTGTACCTCTTTTGGTGAAAGTTTTCTCCAGGTACCCCGGTCAAGGCCCTTTTTGGTTAAGCCCGCAAAGTACACCCTGTCCAGTTTGCTTACCTCGTAGTCGAGGCTCTCAAAGATCCTTCGTACAATGCGGTTGCGGCCACTATGGATGACCAGTCCCACATGATTTTTTGCCTTTCCTTCTATAAACGAAATGTCATCAACTTTGATAGGGCCATCGTCAAGGGTTATACCCTCTTTTATTTTGCTGAGATCACCCTGTGTAAGATTTTTATCCAGCACCACCTCATAGATTTTTCGCGCACCATGAGAGGGGTGGGTCAGCTTTTCGGCCACATCGCCATCGTTGGTAAACAACAGCAGTCCGGTGGTTTTACGGTCGAGCCGTCCCACAGGATAGATGCGCTCGGGGCCTGCGGTGGCTACAAGATCCATAACTGTTTTTCGGGCTTTGGGGTCGTCTACAGTGGTTATAAATCCTTTTGGTTTATTCAGGATCAGGTAAACTTTTTTCTCCTTTTTTATTTCCGATTGATTGAATTTTACAACATCATCAGGCTTCACCTTATAGCCCATTTCAGTCACAGTTTTTCCATTTACTTGTACCAATCCTGCTTTTATAAGATTATCGGCCTCACGCCTGGATGCAATGCCGGCATGGGCCAGGTATTTATTGAGCCGGGTCAGGCCGTTATCTGATTTGGGCGCTGCTTTTTGGGGGGCCGGGCGTTTGGGCTTCCGGTGAGGATTTCGATCCCTATTCATGACACTTGATTTTTGCAAAAGTACGGAGAAAAGAGAGGCGTTGTTCAGGGATAAAAGGCCTCGGGAATATGTTCGATCCTGAATTGTGGCTCCAATAGTATGGCAATGATGTCGAAGCGTACGTCCTTAAGTGTGGGGAAGCTTTCAAGGTACGCGTTGGCGGCCCGGATCAGATGCCGCTGCTGACCGCGGGTTACAAATTCCTCAGGGTTGCCAAAGGTATCGGCCGAGCGGGTTTTTACTTCTACAATTACCACCCACTCATCATTTTCTGCCACAATATCTATCTCAGCTTTGGCAAAACGCCAGTTACGGGCTTTTATCGTGTATCCCCTTTGCTGTAGAAAAGCCACTGCTTCATCCTCACCCTGGTTGCCGGTATCGAGCGTTCTAACCATTGAAGTCAAGTATTACTTTTTTGCCCACGTCAAACATCACTTCGCGGCCAAAAATCAGGCTGCGGTTATCGGGCTGGTGACCCGCAGGAAAATCAAAACAGACCGGGAATTTGTAATGGGACAGGTGATCACGGACAATTTCCTCTGCCGTAAACCCGAAGGGAACAGTATTGTCATTCATTTCACTCATGCTGCCAACCACAACACCGGCCAGGTTTTCAAAATACCCGTTTCTTCTGAGGTTGTGCATCATCCGGTCGATGTGGTAAAGGTATTCATCAAGGTCTTCGAGAAAAAGAATCGCACCCTCCGCGTCTAAGGCCGTAGAGGAGCCGAGCTGGCTGTATAGCATGGAGAGGTTTCCCCCTGTAAGTATGCCGCGGGCTGAACCCTGCCTGTTATATGGATGAGTATCCACCTCATACCGTAGTTTTTCACCAGATAAGGCCTTTCGCAGACTGGCCATAGCAGCTGGGGTGTTGGTGTTGAAATTTACAGGCATGGTACAATGAAGGGATTCAATTCCCAGGAGGCTGAGTTTATTGAGGAGCACCGTCACGTCACTGTAGCCCCCGATCCACTTTGGATGATCCTTGAGGGCCGAAAAATCGAGTTGATCAATGATCCGCACCGAGCCATACCCGCCTCTTACGCAGAGAATCGCTTTTACCTCCCTGTCATCGATAAGTGATTGGAAACCCCTTAGGCGCTCCTCATCAGTTCCTGAAAATTGATGAAAACTTCCTGTAAGCCCCGGTGCCTTTTTTACTGTGAAGCCCCAACTCTGAAGTATCTCAATTGCGGGGCGCAGTTCATCATCCGAAATCTTTCGGGCAGTGGCTGCGAGGCCTATAACATCTCCTTGTCGAAGTGCGGGTGGAGTAATCACCTGTAGGCGTTTTCAATTTTTCTGCGATACATCTGTATAGTGTTTTCGAGACCCTGGTATAAGGCTTCGCTGATCAAGGCATGGCCTATGGAAACCTCCAAAAGGTTGGGCAGACTTCGTACAAAGAATTCCAGATTTTCATGGTCGAGATCGTGCCCGGCATTTACACCCAGGCCGTGCTCCTGAGCTACTTCGGCAGCATACACGTATGGTGCTACCGCATTTTCCGGATCCTTGTGAAATCCCCGCGCATAGTCTTCGGTATACAACTCAATACGGTCAGCCCCAAGGCCGGCAGTTGCGGAAATAAAATCCTCATTACACTCCATAAAGAGTGATACCCGGATATTTTCCGCCTTGAGACGGCCAGTTATTTGTTTTAAAAAATCATAGTGGGTAACGGTATCCCATCCTGCATTGGAAGTAAGCACATCAGGGCTGTCGGGCACCAGGGTTACCTGGTCCGGCCTGGTCTCCAGTACAAGGGCCATAAAGCTCTCGGTGGGGTAGCCCTCTACGTTAAACTCGGTGGTTACAAGGGGCCGGAGTTCCCGCACATCGCGGTATCGGATGTGGCGTTCATCAGGCCGTGGGTGAACAGTTATACCCTCGGCACCGTATAATTCACAGCGCTCAGCAGCAATTATAAGGTTGGGAATGTCACCTCCCCTGGCGTTGCGCAAGGTGGCAATTTTATTAATGTTTACGCTTAGTCTGGTCATGATGCGCAAATATAAAAACCTTAGTTTTGCTGGTATGATGAAGGTAACTAAACATTTGCTCAACGACATAAAACCTCTGCAGCCTTCTGAGAAAATTGCAGAAGTACTGGATGTTATGGAAGAGCTCAAATATTCCCATCTTCCGGTGGTGGATGAGGATAAATTTTACCTTGGAGTGATCTGTGAAGATGAGCTGCTCGAGATCCAGAATGAAGAGGATAACCTTCAGAAACACTTGCGTCTGCTAAAGGCTTATGCCGTTTCGGAAAACGAAAATATGTTTGAGGCGATCAGGCTTATTGGTGAGGGTAATCTCAGTATGTTGCCGGTGGTGAATAGTGAAAACCGCTATCTGGGGTATATGTCGTCAATGGAACTGCTGCAGGATGTGGGGCGCGAACTCACTTTTACAGAACCGGGCAGTGTATTGGTGTTGCGCGTTCCCAGCCGCGATTATCAGCTGGCGCAGATATCGCAGATCATTGAATCAGAGGATGCCAAGATCATTGGATTTCATCTGGCCACTGACGAAAGTGGTGATCAATTGCTGATCTCCCTCAAAATAAATCAGATGGATGTAAGCCGGATCATCAAATCCTTTGAGCGGTACAATTACAATATCGTAGAAGTTTTTCACCACAGTCTTTTTGACGACAGTATTGAAGACCGTTACCAATCCTTTATGAAGTACCTAAATACCTGAGTATGCGGGTAGCGGTTTTCGGCAAATCCATCACTCCTGATTCGCGGCCTTACATTGAAGACCTACATCGTGAGTTGCTGGCTGTAAATGCCGATATACGGGTGTTTAAGCGGCTCAACCGCTTCATTGACGAACATTGTGATATGGATATCTCCTTTGGGGAGTTCACGTCACATCGCGACCTTGTGGAGTTCAATCCTGACTTTTTGATAACAGCAGGTGGCGATGGTACCATTCTCGATGCCGTTACCTACGTTCGCGATTCAGGGATTCCCATACTTGGTATAAACACCGGCCGGCTTGGTTTTTTGTCCAATGTTGGTAAGGATAAGATTGCCAAAGCAGTAAAGGCCCTCGCTGCAGGTGATTATATTCTTGACGACCGCAACCTGCTGGATCTTAATGCACCAGGCCTTGACATCGACCTCAATTTTGCCCTGAACGAAGTAAGCGTGAGCCGAAAAGACACCACGGCTATGGTAACCGTGCATACCTGGATTGACGGCCATTACCTGAATAGCTACTGGGCTGATGGTCTTATTATAGCTACACCCACCGGCAGTACAGGATATTCACTCAGCTGTGGCGGACCCATTATTATGCCCGGCTCCGAAAGTTTTGTAATAACCCCCATTGCTCCGCACAATCTTAACGTACGGCCTTTCGTTATCCCAAACGATATTGAGATAAAGCTGAAGATAGAAGGGCGGGAGCGACAATTTCTGGTATCACTGGATTCGCGGATATATACCATGGATTCGGGATCGGAACTTACCGTAAAGTTGCAGGATTTTAAAATAAGAATGGTGAAAACGGAAATCCAGGATTTTGCTGATACCCTGCGCAACAAGCTGCTTTGGGGCCTCGACAAGCGCAATTAAGCCCACTTTTTCTCAGCCTTACCTAATTAGTTATATTTGCCCTCATTTTTTAGAAATGAAGTTTAAGTTATTCATTATCAAAATACTAACGCTGGTTTTGGCGGTCCCTGCCGGGGCTCAGCACTCCGAGGTAGGGCTGTTTGGAGGGGGTACCAACTTCATTGGCGATGTGGGCGATTATGGTTTTCACCTGCCAAAGAACTTTGCTGCGGGTGTATTCTACAGGTATAACTTCAACCGGCATTGGGCCTTACGGGCACAGATAAATTATGGACGGATTAAGAATGCGGACAGCCTGAGTGATGAGGTGGCCCGCATTAATCGCAACCTTAGCTTTCAGTCCGAAATATGGGAAGGAAGTATTATGATGGAATTCAATTTTCTGGAATTTGAACCAGGTTCCAAGTTTTGGCATACTCCTTATGTAATGGGCGGTTTCGGAATATTCCGGTTTAATCCCACCACCGAGTACCGTGGTGAAACCTATGAACTACGCGACCTGGGTACCGAGGGGCAGCTTACTGCCGAAAATGAT
Source organism: uncultured Owenweeksia sp. (assembly GCA_964574075.1). Taxonomy (GTDB): domain Bacteria; phylum Bacteroidota; class Bacteroidia; order Flavobacteriales; family Schleiferiaceae; genus Owenweeksia. Next base: position 2,738 of record CAZNMG010000370.1, on the reverse strand, counting down.
AAAGGATTTTATCCTTTAGGATCAAGCTATTTTATTTTTGGGATGGGATACAAATGGGCTATCGGGAAATTTGCCAGTATAGGTGTGGAAAGCACTTTCCGCTCCACTAACACGGATTATCTTGATGATGTCAGTGGCTACTATGCCGATCCTGCAGTTATAGCAAGGGCACATGGTGAAACAGCCGCTGCTCTTAGCGATCGCAGCCTTGCAGAGGGCGATAAGGATGATTTATTCAGAGGTGATCCCCGTACGCAGGACTGGTACATCTTTACAGGTGTTACACTCCAGTTTAAATTTGGAGAGCTCTATGAAAAATGCGCGAGCTTTGTAGGCCAATGAGTGTTAAAGAAAATCTTATTCCCGAAAGGCTGCCGGCCCACATCGCCATTATCATGGATGGCAACGGGCGGTGGGCCAAAAGCAAAGGATACCTGAGGGCCATTGGTCACCAAAATGGCGTTGATGCACTCCGAAACATTGCTACAGCTTCTGCCCGCTTAGGCATAAAATATCTCACGGTTTATGCTTTCTCCAGTGAAAACTGGAACAGGCCCAAATCAGAAGTGAATGCTTTGATGGGACTTTTGGTGTCAAGTTTAAAGAAGGAGTTAAAAACCCTCACAGAAAACGACATCAGGCTGAATGCAATAGGAAACATAAACTCGCTCCCCAAAAAGTGCAGGCGGGAGCTCGATGAGGTAAAGCAAAAAACCGCTGGAAACACGCGTATGGTGCTCAGCCTTGCCCTGAGCTATGGCTCCAAGGAAGAATTGGTGATGGCAGCGCGGCAGATAGCCCGCGATGTGGAGTCAAAAAAGATAAGTGAGGAAGATATTTCGGAAACCCTTTTTCAGAGCTACCTTTACACCCATAATATGCCTGATCCTGACTTGCTCATCCGTACGGGAGCGGAACAGCGGGTAAGTAATTACCTGTTGTGGCAAATTGCCTATTCCGAATTGTATTTCAGCTCCAAACTTTGGCCCGATTTTCAGGAAGAAGATCTTTACGAGGCTATCTATGATTACCAAAAAAGGGAAAGGAGATTTGGTAAAATCAGCGAACAAATAAATTCCTGAGTTAATGCAGAAACTATTGCTTGGTTTAATGATGACCATTTTTACAACATCATTTCTTAGTGCTCAAATAACTACGGGAAAAAATCTGGAAGAATTATCAGCCTCTACTCCCCGCGAATACGAGATTGGTGGGATCAGGGTAACCGGATCCGAAAACCTCGATCATCAGGTGATCACACTTATCAGTGGGTTACAGGTGGGCGACAAGATCACCGTACCTGGAGAAGAAACCACTACGGCCATTAAGAACCTTTGGAGGCAGCGCCTTTTTGACGACATCGGTATTTATATTTCGGAAATTAAGGGAAATACCATTTTTCTCGAAATCAGGCTGAAGGAGCTGCCTAAGCTAAGCAAGTACGGCATCAGAGGCCTGAAGAAATCGAACCGCAACTCCCTCCGGGAGGAACTTGATCTGAATGCCGGAGCCATAGTAACGGAGAATCTACTTGTAAACACTAAAAATACCGCCCGTTCCTATTTTGTAGATAAGGGATACCTCAATACTCAGGTTGAAATTGAAACCCGGCCTGATACCAACAAGAGCAATTCGGTGATAATGGATATCAATGTGGATCTTGGTGAAAAGGTAAAGATCAAGGATATCAACTTTTACGGTAACGATAACATCGAAGCCCGAAAGTTGCGCAAGGCCATGAAGGAAACCAAGCGCAAACACATCTTCAATATTTTTAAAAGCTCAAAACTCAACCGGGAAGAATATAAGGCTGACAAAAAACTGGTTTTGGAGAAATACAACCAGGAGGGCTATCGCGATGCTCGTATCGTAAAAGATACCATTTACAAGGTAGAGGATGACCGGATTGTGATCGATATCTACATTGAGGAAGGGGTGAAGTACTACTTCAGGAATATTACCTGGCTCGGAAATACCAAGTACAGCAATGAAACACTTAACAAGGTGCTGCAAATTGAAAAGGGAGATGTGTATGACGCCTCCTACCTTCAGGAGCGCCTGTTTCTCGATCCACAGGGAGGTGATGTAAGCTCTCTTTACCTCGATAATGGTTATTTGTTTTTTGATCTGAACCCCGTGGAGGTGCTGGTTGAAAATGATTCAATTGATATGGAAATGCGCATAAGGGAAGGCCGCCAGGCCACCATTCGTGAAGTGACAGTGGTGGGGAATGACCGCACCTATGATCATGTGATAATGCGTGAACTAAGGACCAAGCCGGGCGAGCTTTTCCGCAGATCGGACATTCAGCGCTCGCTCCGTGAACTGCAACAACTGGGATATTTTGAACCCACCGAACTCAATGTAAATCCTATGCCTAATGCCGAAACCGGCACGGTGGATATTGAATATTCGGTTGTAGAACGCTCCACCAGTCAATTGGAGCTGCAGGGAGGCTGGGGTGCCGGACGAATAGTGGGTACGCTGGGCTTGAATTTTAACAACTTTTCGGCCCGTAATATCTTTAATAAGGAAGCCTGGAAGCCATTGCCATCAGGAGACGGGCAAACCATAAATCTGAGGGCGCAGAGCAACGGTCTCTTCTACCAATCCTACAGCGCCTCTTTCACCGAGCCCTGGCTGGGGGGTAAAAAACCTACATCGCTTACCCTGTCGGTTTACCACAACATTCAAAACCTCAATGGCCGCTCCGGTGATGATCCTGAAAGGGTTTCCCT
>CAZNMG010000369.1:0-6222 GCA_964574075.1 uncultured Owenweeksia sp. | reverse complement strand
GCCGCCTATGGTCATATGGGCCGGGAAACAAAAACGGTAACCAAAACCTTTCACAGCAATGGTGAAGTTCTGAAACAGGACGTGGAGCTCTTTACCTGGGAAAAGCTTGATTATGTAGACAAAGTGAAGGAAGCCTTTAACTTGTAAGCCTTACAGCATGAAATCCCTGAGAAATATTCTGGCTGTTATAGCAGGCCTTGTTATTGGAGGGCTGGTAAACATGGGGATCATTATGATCAGTAGCTCTGTTATACCTCCCCCGGAAGGTACCGACCTTACCACCACCGAAGGTCTTAAAGCTGCTATGGAGTTTATGACTCCCAAACACTTTATTATGCCCTTTTTAGCGCATGCCCTCGGCACATTCGTGGGAGCTATGATTGCTGCAGCTATTGGGGTGGGAAGAAAACCAATGCTGGCAATGATAGTCGGGATATTCTTCCTTATTGGCGGAATAGCCAGCATCTTTATGCTGCCCTCGCCAATGTGGTTTAATGTAATGGACCTGGTTTTTGCTTACATCCCTATGGCGTGGCTAGGTGCTAAGGTGGTGATAAGGAGGTAGGAGATATATTTCTATTCTAAGACTTTGAAACCGCTTTGGGAAACCAGGCGGTTTTTTGCTTCTAGTCCTCCAGTTGAAACAACTCTTCAACCGGAGTAGAGAACTCACGCGAAAGCTTTAAGGCCAATTCCGTGGAAGGAATATACTTTCCCGCTTCTATTGCATGTATAGTTTGCCTGCTTACGGAAATTGCTTCAGCCAGCTGGCTTTGGGTGAACCCCCTTAACTGCCGGTGTTTCTTTACCGTATTTTTCATTCGTCTTCACTTCTGAATTTGTACAACACCCAATGAAAACGGACAATAAAAAGCAGGAATAACAGGAACAAATTGAAAACCATCACATAGAAAAAGGTGAGGTCGTAAATGAATACTATACAAAAAAGGAGGAGCAAGCCATTCACCAGCGCAGCCCACAAAATGGACTCCAGGCGTAGCTTCATGATAAATTCATCTTCGTACCGCTCGCGGGCAAATACAAGAAACAGTGCAGCAATAAGCAGAAGTACAGCGCAAATTTCATCCGCCAGATTATTGGTGATGATCTTTACCACCGGCCAGTTTAGCTGCCCCTCAGGGTCAAAGCTCCACTGCCCATAGAATAAAGCAGGCACCTTTGCCTCCAGCCAATCAGGCTCATAGGAACTAAATAATTGGAATGCCCCCAAAGCAAGAGCGGGGAAAAATAAGATCCAGCCTATGGTCTTGAAGGAATGGGGTAAAAGGAATTTGATTTTCATAATGTAAAGTTTGCTTTACCAAATGTAAAACAAACTTTACAATCCGCAAAACGGAGACGTAAAAAAGGCCAGCCCGGATCTACCTAATTAGGCACCACAAAAAAACCCGGAGATTTTCTTCTCCGGGTTTCCATTTATCTCTGTTTCGGGAATTATCTTATCTCAAGCTTTACATTCTTTTGCATAGAATCGCCCTGCAAGCTCATAATATAGAAACCTGGTGTAAGCTCAGGAAGAGGGATTGCTTTTTGACCATTTTCAAGACGACCCCAGGCTACCTCTGCCCCACTCATATCATATATATACCAGTTAACTTCGGCTTGCAAACCTTGTACATTTACAAACTCACGGGCAGGGTTGGGGAAAATATGGATATCGCTAACGTCATATTCCTTCTGCCCTACTGTAGCAGGGTCCACCACATTTAGGGTAAAACCCGTGCTCTTCTTAAAGAGAATATTGCCCTGGCTGTCCAGCCCAACCGTATCGCAAAAGACATCGGTGCAAAAGTCACCATTCGCATTAGCGGAGGTGATACTGATACACACGGTATAAGCGCCTGGTGCAGTATAAGTATGTACCGGAAATGGTTGATTGGAGGTACCTCCATCTCCAAAGTCCCAGGAATAGGTGGTGCTAAAGCCCGGGTCGCTGTATGCGGGCGTGGAGGTATTGAGGAGATACAGGTTCGCATTACCAGAGTTAAGCGTATCTATGGTGTATTGAGCATCACAAAATGGTGTGGTTGTGGGAGCTACATTTACCGTAGAAGTGAAGGTGGAGTAGCAAAGGGTGTCAGTAATCTGTAGGCTATCGTTGGTAAAAAGGGTCAGCTCCACATTATAATTGCCATTCTGAGCATAGGTATGGGAAGGGTTAACAGCTGTTGAAGTATTGCCATCCCCAAAATCCCAGTGATAGTTTACCAGGTATTGATTGGGAATAGAGGCTTCATAATAGCTCAGGTTACTGAAATCGATCTTTAAATGATTTGCAGGATCGGGTGTTGCTGAAAAAGCCGCATTACAGGTGTCAATGGTACCGGCACTAACCACCTTTGTGGTGGTATGCCATAAGAGGGTATCCTGCGTGGAATTTTCGATATGATAAACCGATAACTCCACAGGATAATGTCCCCGGGTACTATAGGTATGACTGGGGTTTGCAGAGGTAGAGATGTTACCATCCATAAAATCCCATGAGCAATGAGTGGTGAAAGGCGAGCTGATATTAACTGTACTTGTATTGGTGAACTGAACAGTGAGTGAAGTAGGTGATGCTGTGGTGTAGGTATAATCGGCTGCACACTTATTAGTGCCCGTTACAGTTACAGTTTTGATAGTGGAGGATGAACTTACTACCGCACCCGTGGAATTGTCAACTACCTCCATTATAAACTCTACATTCCAAGAGCCTGTAGTGCCATAATCAAATGAAAAGTCGGGGAACGGATCGCCTACTTGTGTATGAATGCTTCCACCCGTTGCTCCTACAGTAGGGCCATACTTTATTTCAAAATAATATAGGTGGGCACCTGCTACTGCACCGCTCGCGCTACTATTATTGATGAATAAAATGCGCTGATCATTTTCAGGGCTCGTTTGAAAAGTGAAATCTGCATTGCAACTTATTTGGCCAAAAGTGCCCATGGCCGTAGTAAGAATAATTCCTATCGAGTATAATACATTTTTCATTTTGAGAGATTTTGGGGATTATATCTCTATTACGATAGGATCACTACAAATAGGACATAAAAAAGCCCTCATTGATAAGAGGGCTTAAATATCAGTTAAGGGTTAGTTCAGATAGTCACCATCCAACCATATTTATCCTCAACCACACCCATCCGGATATCAGTCAAGGCTTTCTTTATTTTCATGGCGTATCCATCATCAGGGGTGGGTATTTCGTAATCGGTGCCCCGGTAGCCGATGGTAGATATCGGGCTTACAACAGCAGCAGTACCCATACCAAAAGCTTCGCGGAGCACCCCCTCCTTAGCTGCGGTGATCACTTCTTCCACCTGTACAGGGCGTTCTTCTACCTTTTCTATAATGTCGCTATCCCGCAGAAGCGTAAGAATACTGTCGCGGGTAATGCCCGCCAATATCCTGTCACTTAGTGGGGGCGTAATAAAAGTGTCCTTAATAATAAACCCCACGTTCATGGTCCCTGATTCTTCTACAAGTTGATGGGTGGCATGATCGGTCCAGATAACCTGGGTATAACCTTTATTCTTTGCTTGCTGAATGGGGAAAAAGGCCCCTCCATAATTTCCTGCGCATTTTGTGGATCCTACCCCTCCGGTAGCGCTTCGGGTATAGGTTTCCTCTACAGCTACCTTCACGTTGCCCGAATAATATGGACCCACAGGACTGGTTATAATGCAGAAGGTATACTTCTCTGAAGGCCGGGCGGCCACAAATTCTGAGCTACCAAACATGAAGGGCCTCAGGTAAAGGGCATATCCCTCCTGCTTTGGCACCCATTTCCGGTCAATGTTTACGAGGGTTCGCAAAGCCTCCATAAACTGCTCTACCGGATACTCGGGCATCAGCATTCTACGAGCGGAGTGATTGAGGCGTTTGGCATTCATCTCCGGGCGAAAGATAGCGACTGAGCCATCGTTCATATAATAAGCTTTTTGCCCTTCAAAAAGGGCCTGCCCATAGTGCAGGGTATGCAGCGCAGGCGTAAAACTCAGCGGGCCATAAGGTTTTATTTCAGGGGTTTGCCATTTCCCATCCTTATACTCGCATATAAACATATGATCGCTAAAGTGATTGCCAAATGGCAGGTTGTTAAAATCCACCTGATCAAGCATGCTGCCATCGCGCCTGGTGATTTTAATGTCTGACTTTTGAAGTGTGGAGTCCATTCTGAGAGTGATGCTTAATTGTATATTTGTTGCGTTTTAATTTACAACAAAATGAAGAAACTTGTACTTTCTGCGCTTGGCGCACTAGCACTTTGGGCTTGCAATAATACGGCAAACAACACTGAAGATAAAACAGAAGTTGCCGAAGCCGAAGTAATTCAACAAAAACCCGGTCATAAGTTTTATGGCGATTCCATTGAAGAGGCTGGTGCCATTGATGCTGAAAAACTGCTTGCCATGATGAAAGGTAAAGATTCCCTTCAGGTAAAAGTAGAAGGAGAAATCAACTCCTCATGCACAAAGAAGGGCTGCTGGATGAAAATGGATGTGGGCAACGGCAAGGAAATGCACGTTAAGTTTAAGGATTACGGCTTTTTTGTTCCCAAGAATCTGAATGGTGAAACGGCAGTTATTGATGGCTATGCAAAGGTGGAGACCATGGAAGTGGCAGAGCAACAGCACCTGGCACGCGATGCAGGAAAAACAGAAAAAGAAGTGGCTGCCATTACCGAGCCAAAGGTAAGCCTCACCTATGTAGCCAGCGGAGTGATCATCAAACAATAATTTATGCTAAAGCAATGGTTTATAATAGGATGCCTGGGTACGGCATCCTTTTTTGTTGGATGTAACAGCCACAATAAGAATGTGGCCGAATCTTCAAAGGAAGCTACAGACACCAGTATGGATGAGGAAGAGGAACTGGAAATGTACGAGGCCTCAGAACTGGCACTTCTTATGCGCAAGATGTATGATGACAATGTGGAGATCGGTCACCAGATAGAGGCCGGGAACATTCCTGAGTCATTTCCCGAGGATTTTTATAACATACATACAGCCATAGCCACTCCCGGAATGCTCCACGATACCACCTTTTACAATAATATGGCTGCGCAGTACCTCGCCAACATGGACAGGATTACTGAAGCAAAAGACCCGGCCCAGGCCAAAATCGCTTACAACGAAATGATTATGACCTGTGCGGGATGTCATCAGGTATACTGCCAGGGCCCGCTTGGTAAGATTCGGAAAATGAAATTGCCTGTAAGTGAATAGGAAGATTGTAATTACCGGGGATCAGTCCCCTACCCTCTATGTGCCTGAATTGGATGAATACTATCATTCCATACACGGTGCGCTGCAGGAATCTCAGCATATTTTTATCGGGGCAGGTCTTCAGGAATTTCGGTCTTTTAAGGAACTTCACATTTTAGAGATTGGTTTCGGAACGGGGCTTAATGCATTGCTTACTTTACTGGAGGCTGAAGCGCACCAGCAGAAGATCCGTTACACCACAATTGAAAAATACCCGGTATCGGTTGCCGAAATTGAGCATCTGGATTATGCCAGCCAGTTGCAAAACAACAGAGCCGGGCAATTATTAAAGAAACTTCATCTGTCGCGCTGGGATAAATGGCAGGAGATCACCCCTTTGTTTCGCGTTTTCAAACAGCAGGTTGACCTAAGATCCTATTCCTCAACCGACACCTTCCACCTCATTTATTTTGATGCCTTTGCACCTTCTGCTCAACCGGAGTTGTGGACTACTGAAGTATTTGAGGCCCTATTTAAATGCATGAGGCCGGGTGGTATTCTGGTGACCTATTGCGTGAAGGGCGATGTGCGGAGAAACATGAAATCAGCCGGCTTTGAAGTGGAGAAAATTCCGGGTCCTCCCGGAAAACGGGAAATGGCCCGGGCGCGTAAACCGGAATAAGCACGTCACCGATCACTAATTTCTTGTGGCAGGTGGTTTTTATTTTCTGACCTTTAGCTGGTAATTGCCCCCTATGCTAACCCCTGTGAAGACTGTATTGCTGAAAATACTGTTAGGTCTTTGTACAATCCTTTTGCCCGCCTCTATTCTGCAGGCCCAGAGCTTCTTTGAAAAACACTTGCTGGATCATCCCGGCACAAGCGGAGGCCACGCTTTGGCTTTAGAAAATGGCAACTGGGCAATCGCTTATGGAAGTAGCGGATACGCGGTGGTTGCCCTGGTTGATAAATGCGGCAGCCTCATCTGGTCAAAAAAAGTATTTGAACA
>CAZNMG010000368.1:0-6239 GCA_964574075.1 uncultured Owenweeksia sp. | reverse complement strand
CTGGTCGGACCGGGAAAAATTTCAACAATTTAAAACATCACCTACCTATAAGGAATTTGAAGGTCGATCTGCCGAGCAGATGCATGTCCTTCTTAAATCCTATCAACATATGGGCCGTTGGGATGGTCGTGACCTGTTTGTGAATGAACAGGGAAACTCGGGGGCATCTCCGGTGGGAATATTAACCCGTGCCTCCATAAAGAAAAATTGGCTCGTAAAATTCTGGCGGCACGTTCCTTCTATAAGCAAAAAGATTACCGGTCAACCGGGACTTTTGTTTGCCAAAGGTATGGGCGAATGGCCGGTGATAGAGTTGGCTACTTTCAGTTTATGGGAAACCGAAAAACACGTGGTGGACTTTGCCTATAATGAAAGGGAACACAAGGAAGCCGTTCGGCAAACGCGAAGACTTAAATGGTTCAGTGAAGAGCTTTTCGCACGCTTTGAAGTAGTGGGTATTGAAGGCAGGTGGAATGGAACAGAAGGATTTCCGGGCGTTCCCATATCCGGGTGATCTCATGCGTAGAATCTTGATAAAATTTTCGCTGTTATAAACAAGATGAGGGCTTTAATTGTCTCTAGAGGTATAATTAAATATTTACAAAAATGGACAAGCTAGAGATTAAAGGAACCTGGAACGAAACCAAGGGAAAGCTAAAGCAGAAGTACGGTGAACTCACAGATGATGACCTCACCTATGCCGAAGGTAAAGAGGATGAGCTGTTGGGAAGAATTCAGAAGAAAACGGGAAAAACCCGTGACGAAGTGAAGCGGATGATCCGCGAAGCCTAACAGCTAAGTCTTGTACAAGTTAAAAATGTGCTTTACTGGAATAGCAGTCCTGCTGATTGTAGCAGGCTGCCACTCCTCTAAAAATTTACCCACTGTAGAGCAGGTGGATCTGAAACGCTATACAGGTCTTTGGTATGATCTGGCCCATCTCCCTCAAAGTTTTCAGGATGACTGCAAGTGCGTAACAGCAGAATATATACTGAAAGGGGATAAGCTCGAAGTGGTAAATACGTGCGTTGACAAAGAAAATGACGAGGTAAGCACCGTGAAAGGCGAGGCTTCAGTTGTGGAAGGATCTGCCAACGCAAAGCTTGAGGTGGAATTTTATGAAATTTTTGAAGGCGATTACTATATCCTTGCTTTAGAGGAAAATTACAGCTATGCAATGGTAGGCTCCCCTGACCGGAATTCCCTGTGGATTATTGGTCGCAGGCCCGAACCGGCTGCCATTATTCTTAAGGAATATCTAAACCTCGCTGAGGAGTTGGGTTTTGACACTTTTCCAATGGAATATACGGATCAAAGCTGCCATGTAGAGCCAATTGAATAATTGAATGAAGCAGCTTCGATACGCCTGGAAGGTCCTAAAAAAAGGAGCAGCCGGATTCGACAGCGATAATTGTTTTCGCTACAGCGCAGCTCTTTCTTTCTACACTCTTTTTTCTATAGCCCCCATAGTGCTTATTTCTGTGTATACTGCCGGCCTATTTGCGGATTTTAATCTGCAAAAGGAGGTTACTGAACAGTTCTCCAAACTCGTGGGTGAAAAGGGAGCACAAGGTATAGAGGTGCTTCTTGAATCGCTGCAGGACCAGCAACAATCCTATTTTCAACTTATAGTTGGAGTAGTAGTACTTCTGTTCTCGGCAACTAACATTTTTATTCAGATGCAGGGGGCCTTTAATGAGATCTATAGTGTGCGTCCACGGCAGGGGCGAGGCCTTCTTAAGCAGGTACTGGCAAGGCTTATATCGCTTGGCATGATCGTAAGCCTCGGTTTTGTAATGATCATTTCCCTCGTTCTCGACTCCATTATTATGACATTCAAATCGTATCTGGAGAGCTATTTCAATAATACTGCAGTACTAATAATTGCGATTACCCAAAACCTGGTTATGATGGGGTTGGTTTGGTCAGTGATCTTTGCTCTTTTTCACTTTCTACCTGATGTTAAGATCCGTAAATCCTTCAAATTAAAAGGGAGCTTTATCATAACCCTGCTATTGTTTATAGGCAAATTTGCTATTGGCTGGTACATCGGAAACAGTCATTTCAATGAACTTGGCGGAGCATCTGCTTCAATAATTATACTCATGCTTTGGGTGTTTTATTCATCACTGATCATGTTTTTTGGTGCGGAACTTATAAAGGGAATGGCAAAAGTTAGTGGAGTAGAATTTCCGGCTTCGGGATATGCGGTTAAAGTGAAATCCGTAAAAGTGGAAAAAGATGAGTGATATCGGCTTACCTCCACATCTTACTCTTTGTGATCCTCACAACTTCAGGGTAAAACGTACAAAGTGGGGACGCGGCTTTCGCTTTTGCATCGGGCAGGCCAGAAACATCAAAAATGAAAAGATGCTTCGGCATCTCAAGGCTATACCCGTGCCTAATACTTGGACGGAAGTCCGCTTAAGTTCCGAACCCCATACTTACATACTTGCTGTGGGTTATGACGGTTCTGAAAAGCTCCAGTATCTCTATCATCCTGATTTCCTGACATTTCGAAACGTTCAAAAGTTCTCACGCCTGTACGATTTCGGAATGCAGCTGCCACGCATCCGCAGAAAAGTTCTCAAACATCTTAAACAGGAAGAGTGGAATGAGCAAAAACTTATGGCACTGATTGTACGGATTCTGGATAAGTATCATATGCGCATAGGGAGCCGGATCTACGTCAAAAACGGGCATTCTTTTGGTCTTACTACATTGCGCAAAAAACATTTCAGGGAGGTGGACGCAGCCGTGAAGTTTGAGTATATGGGTAAAAGTGGCCAGTTCCAAGAGGTGGAACTTACCGATACTGTGTTAGTGGCGATGGTAAGGGAGATTGCTGAAATGCCTGGGTGGGAGCTTTTTAGTTTTCAGCAGAAGGGACTTAAATTGCAGGCGACAGCCGGAAAAGTGAATGAGTATATTCGTGGTATTGCCGGGGAGGATTATAGTGCCCGGACCTTCAGAACCTGGGCGGGTACGGTGCTGGCAGTGAAGTATAGCCCCAGGGCACGAAAAATACTTGAACAAAATCCCCAGCGCAAGCTTAGAACAGTTGTGGTGGAACTGGTTGCTAAGGAATTGGGAAATACTCCGGCTATCTGTGAAGAATATTACATTCACCCTCAGGTGCTTCAGGCTGTACTTAAAGAAGATTTCAACACCGAACCTGGCGACCCCCGTTTTCTTAAAAAGAACCTGTTTCGCAAGTATGAATGCCGTGCCCTGGAAATCCTTTCTAATACAACTCCAAAAATGCATGAAAATAAATGAGTGAAAAGCGTGCGCCTATTAGTTATGTAACACGGCCTGTGGCGGCTTTTGTAGCAAGTGATGCTGCCATTGGTCTATTATTGTTTTTAGCTGCGGCTTCGGCCCTTATACTGGCCAACTCTGATCTGGGCCACTGGTATCATGAGCTCTGGGAGAAGGAGATTACCATAAGTTTTGACGAAAAACAAATGACCCTTGATCTTCATCATTTTATTAATGATGGCTTAATGGCGATTTTTTTCTTTCTGGTTGGCCTGGAGATAAAGAGGGAGTTTTTGGCCGGACACCTGAAGACATGGCGCCAGGCAGCGCTGCCCATAGGTGCGGCAGTTGGAGGTATGGTTGTACCGGCATTAATTTACCTGATGATCAACAGGGGCGAAACGGCTCATGGTTGGGGCATACCGATGGCCACGGATATAGCTTTTGTGCTGGGGCTGATAAATCTGGTTAGACGAAGGATCAGTTCGTCTGTTAAAGTTTTTGTTACTTCTCTGGCGGTGGTAGATGACATTGGAGCCGTATTGGTGATAGCTATTTTTTATACATCAAGCCTTCACGTTGATCAGTTATATGTGGCAGGCGGGGCATTCCTTCTTCTTGTCATTGCCAACAGACTGGGGGTGAGAAATGTGTTTTTCTATGCTTTCATTGGAATTGGGGGAATTTGGGTGGCTTTTTTCTACTCCGGAATTCACCCTTCCATAGCAGGTATTTTGCTGGCTTTCGCGATTCCGGCCAAATACAGGATCAATAAGGAACAGTTTACAATAAGACTTAAAACCCTTTATAACAAGCTCCTGAAGAGCAGGTCTATCGATATGGCCTTCAATACACCCCAGGAAGATCAGATACTTAAAGGAATCAGGGCCGCGGGTGATGATGCCCGTACGCCCTTACAAAAAATTGAACATGGGCTTCACCCGTTCGTTTACTTCATCATTATGCCGGTGTTCGCCTTTGCCAATGCCGGAATACGTATTGAAAGTGATTTTTTGGAATTGCTTACGGGTGCCGTTGGCTTGGGAATAATAGGAGGGTTACTCCTGGGGAAGCTTTTGGGCATTGTACTGATGTCGCGGCTTATGGTGGCCACTGGCATTACCAGCCTGCCAAGCGGGAGCACGTGGTCACAAATAATAGGAGCTTCAATATTGGCGGGAATAGGTTTTACAATGTCCCTCTTTATTGCAGAACTGGCATTTTCATCCACTCCCTATGTAGGTGAGGCTAAATCTGCGATCCTGGTGGCTTCAATCCTGGCAGCGATTATTGGCCTTCTGGTGATACGCTTCACCAACAAAAAATTAGAGGTGGAAACAGAAACAGCCGGGAATTAGTTGTTGAAAGCATTTCTGAGGCCGCCATGTATTTGGTGCGATCAGGATAGGTGGGAGTGCGGGGCATAGATGTGGCAGCTTTTTCAGCTTTTTGAAGATTTTTAGGCCTCAAAAAATCTAAACCTTTATTTTCGCGGACTCATCCAGTAAGCAATAAAATTAAACCTCAGTTATGAGTGTACTAGTCAATAAAGATTCAAAGGTAATTGTGCAGGGCTTCACCGGAAGCGAAGGCTCTTTTCATGCCGGCCAGATGGTGGAATACGGTACCAACGTGGTAGGAGGGGTCACTCCCGGAAAAGGAGGACAAATGCACCTCGAACGGCCGGTATTCAATACAGTGGAAGAAGCTGTTAAAAAAACCGGTGCCGATGTATCCATCATTTTTGTGCCCCCGGCTTTTGCTGCCGATGCCATTATGGAAGCAGCGGATGCCGGTATAAAAGTGATCATCACTATTACCGAAGGGATTCCTGTAAAGGATATGATCATAGTGCAGGAGTACCTGAAGGGTATGGATTGCCGGATGATCGGGCCCAACTGCCCGGGTGTGATGACGGCCGGTGAAGCCAAAGTGGGTATTATGCCCGGCTTCATTTTCAAAAAGGGGAGGATAGGAGTTGTATCAAAATCCGGCACCCTTACCTACGAAGCGGTAGATCAGATTACCAAGGCCGGAATGGGACAGTCTACAGCCATTGGTATTGGAGGCGATCCAATCATTGGTACCTCCATGAAGGAGGCCGTGGAGCTATTGCTCAACGATCCGGAAACCGATGGTGTGGTAATGATCGGTGAGATTGGCGGACAAATGGAACCCGATGCTGCACGCTGGATAAAGGAAAGTGGTATTGATAAACCTGTGGTAGGATTTATAGCCGGTGAGACAGCTCCCAAAGGCCGCACCATGGGCCATGCCGGTGCCATTGTAGGTGGTAGTGATGATACGGCCCAGGCCAAAAAGAAGATCCTGCGCGAATGCGGAGTTCATGTGGTGGATTCACCTGCCCAGATAGGTCAGAGAATGGCTGAACTCCTGGGGGGTGACTGCTTAGATTGATACTTTACAGCTGACTTTTCTGCGCTTATATGGGAGCTTTATTTCACGCAGATCTCGCTGATTTCCGCTGATTCTTCTGCGTTGATATGCGTTATCTGCGAGCCATTTAAAAGTCATTCTGCCCCCGATATTTCCGATGCCACCGAGTGTGGCCCGATTTTCATGAAGTTTTTTCTGCGCTCATATGGGAGCATTTATTTCACACAGTTTATGCTGATTTTCGCTGGAGTTTTGTTGGGGCGAAGCTGCTTGAAGTTTTCCTAGGACTCCCTCTTTTTATGAAAAATTAGGTGAGACTATGAAAAAATTATATAAAACCTTGCACGGTTGTAAGATATGTATTACTTTAGCTCCCGAGTAGAGTAGTGTATTATTCAGCACAGTTATAAGATGCCTCGGTTTCCCTTCCGGGGTATCTTTTTTTAGCCCCTCTGGCTAATATGGGTAAACGTTGCTGCTGGGCTGGTAAAACAGGCTGAAAGCCACAAAGGTGAGAAAGCTCAGGATCAAACCGCCTACAAACACCCAGTAGGCAAAATTGAGAAGGCGGTATTTCTTTT
>CAZNMG010000367.1:0-2543 GCA_964574075.1 uncultured Owenweeksia sp. | reverse complement strand
CCGGGAGAAAACAGGTGTCCAGGCAGGGTCCGTAAAGCGGGTGACCAAAATGTCATCTGCTTTTACCTGATGGAGTTCCGCCACATCCGTCACAACGGTAATGGTTCCTTGCACCACCCCTGAGGAGCAGGCAATTCCTTTAAGATCACCGGTTTCCTGCGTTCCAATTGTGGAAATGCCCGCAGCTGGAATAATTTCATTGGGAACAGGAAAGTTGCGGAAACCTTGGTAGTACAGACGGTTTTTGCGGATACTTTCCCGGTAGCTGGTATCGGTGGTGTTGAATAGCTTTAGAATCTCTGGGTAGGGTAGAAAAAAGATGTCATCAGCCTCTCCGAGCTTTCCCTGTTGCACAAACCTTTTCCCAAGTTCCAGGCTCAGCTTTCGCAAAACATGGTACATCCGGGTGGAACAATCTCGCATTTCCTCACGCCACCAAAGCATTTCCCGATGTTGCTGTAGTTTTTTCCCAAGGGAGGCCGAGCGGATTTTCTCAAATTCATTCTGAAACTGCCGATACTGCTGCTGCCAGCGGATATCCGGATGTTGCGTATCCGGCTGGGGAAAGATACTCTGAAGGTGATGAAAAATCGGTTCAGGATTTTCATCCCAATGTGGCTTGCAAATATCCAGTTCATGCTCACTGTGGTAACCATAATTTTCAAGGAATGCGGCAACCTCACTTTTGAAAGGGTAATCCTCACCATTGAGATGCTTACGGCCTAGTTCACCCGGCTGCAATTTTTGAAAGCGGCCCGCCAATTCCGGCTTCTGCTTCATTTTCCCCCGAATTTCCCACAGGGCTCGCAGCGGCCGCAGGTGCGAAATATCTTTGATGCCGGGTACGAGTTTCAGATAATCCAGTTTGTCACTTCTTTTGGCATTGTACGTCTCGAGCTTTTCGCCAAAAAGGGTTTTGCAATTTGAGTTGTCATAGATGGTCATAAAGTAGCCGGTTTCCATCGCTACGTAGTGCCCGGTAAAAATTTGCTGAGTGTACTCCTGTAGTTCGGCATCGCTTAGTTTTTCAACGTCCCTTTGGTGAAATTCTTCCAGCACTGGCTTTATTCGCTTTAGCAGCTGCCGGTTTACCTCTGGCCGTTGTTTGATAGAGCGGTTGGTGGCAAGGAGTATTTTGATCCCGTTAATGATGGAATTCAGGCTAAAGCCGGTTTTCTTGCCCGGACCTTCGTAATCGGGTTCAATGCCAAGGTCTTCGTCAAACTGCCGCTCGGTGAAGCCGGGAATTTTCATAACCCCATTTTTCACCGCCTTCATATTCCAGTACAAAATGCTGAACCGGACTTTTCCCCAGGCCGGAGGCTGATAGGTAGGATAGAGGTTTACCGACCGGAGATATTCCGGCATGGAGGTTTCCAAAATGTGGTGGTAAAAAGAAAGCATCAGCGGTGTGGCCGCAGAGGAGGAAATACCGCCATCCTTAAAATCAGCATTGGTCCAGGCTTCACTGTCTTCAAAACCATAGGAGGTAATGGGCCGCGACTGCACCAGGTAAAACTGCCCATCAGCCCAGGCCCATTCAATGTCCTGGGGGCGCCCATAGTGCGCCTGCACCTTTACACAAAGGCCGGCCAGTTTCACAACCTCAGCTTCAGTCAGTACCTTTTCTTTGTGCTGAAGGGGCTGCAGCTGGTTCTCACCAGGTGGAAGCCACTGTTCCTGTTGGCCGGTACGGTCGGTGATCAGTTTTCCTTCCATCCAGTTGTATCGAAGAGCATCTGGAGTTACAGACCCCTGAACCAGGGCTTCACCCATCCCATGGATCGCCTCTATATTAAGCTCGCGATCGTTGCCGGTAAGTGGGTTAATTGTAAAAACCACCCCCGATTTTTGAGAAGGGACCATTTGTTGCACCACTACCGCCATCCGGATGTTATCATGCGGGATTCTCTGATGACGACAATATTGTATCACACGCTCTTCATACAAAGCAGCATATATTTTTCGCAGGGCATTTTCAAATTCCGCTTTCGAGGAAACATTCAAAATACTTTCAAAAATACCGGCAAAGGAGGTTGTCGGAGCATCTTCTACGGTGGCAGAGCTACGCACTATGAGCCGGGTTTTCTTATCGGCCAGCAAAACCTGCGCTTCCTCCCAGGCAGCGTTGACAAATTCTACAGGGAGAGAGAGGTTCTCAAAAAGGTCCTTCGGGTTCCGGAGGATCAGTTCTTCATGAACTTCGGTGTTAATAACGAAGCCCGGAGGCACCGGCAGGCCCGCCTTCAGCAACTGGTGCAGGCTGGCCGCCTTCCCCCCGGAAACAGCTGTCCTTCCGGCTCGTTCATCAGTAAGTGAGGTGATGCTTGGGTGCATGATCAGAGTGCGGAAACGTGTTTGGTCTGGTAAAGATTGATGCCCCATTTCCGGCCCAATCTACCGATTTCTTCCACGCCCTCAGGGGTAATGGCCCCATGTGAAAAATTAAGATGGATATCTTCAAGTCCCAGCAGCAAGGTTTCGGCCAGGCACCCAAAGGCCACACCGGCTGGCAGCGGAAAGCCTTTTACGTGAAGCTCCTC
>CAZNMG010000366.1:0-4509 GCA_964574075.1 uncultured Owenweeksia sp. | reverse complement strand
GGTACGGATGCCAAATTCAGCGGCCAGTTGGGCTGCGGTAAGGGGATCAATCTGCCCGGAGTTGTTTTCGCCATCCGTAAGAAGTATTACCACCTTGCTCTTGGCCTTGCTGTCTTTAAGCCGCGTAACGGCTGTTGCCAGCCCCATGCCTATGGCTGTTCCGTCCTGTATTTGGCCGTACTTGATGGCCCTAAGGGAGTTTAAAAGAATTTTATGGTCGCTGGTAAGTGGTGTTTGGGTGTAGCTTTCCCCGGCATACACCACCATACCGATGCGATCACTGGGGCGCTCTTTAATAAACTGAGCGGCTACTTCCTTGGTGGCCTCCAGCCGGTTGGGTCGAAGATCGCGCGCCAGCATGCTTGCTGATACGTCCACGGCCATCACAATGTCGATACCCTCCGAAGATTTGGTTTGCGTGGTTTCTTCACTGGTGCGGGGCCGGGCAAGGGCAACAATGGTAAGAGCTATGGCCAATAAGCGCAATACATGGAGCAGCGGCCTGAGCATAGCGAGCCAATTGGCCCCCGAATGAGCCAGACTGGCAGCACCCGGATACAGTAGCTCAGGCGACTGATGGCGGTAACGGTGCCACTGCCAGAAGGCCAGCACCGGTATGACCAGCAACAGCCAGAAAAACTCCGGATTTTCAAACGTATAATTAAACATCCTTTTTATTTTGTACCATGTACATCGTGTGCTGTATTAAGTATCCGGCCCAGCACCAAACCACAAACCCCAACCTCTACTGCCCGCTTGCTACTTCCTCCTTCACGGTTTCCTCCTTTTCCCGTGGTTTGGTACTTTCAATAAACCCCGCCACAGTCTGGAAGGCCGCCTCGTGGTCCTTCTGTCCGGGGGTTTGTTTTGCATATTTCACCAACACACTCAGTTCCAGCAAATCAGCCACTTCTTTTTTTAGGTCCTTGCTGATTTTTAATTCATAAGCCATGGCGGCCACCTCATCAGCGGTACTCTCCATAGCAGGCATATTAAGTTGCCTTTCCATATAAAGGCGCATTACATCGGTCAACCGTGAATAGTATTCCTTTACGCGACCATTTTGCCAAAGCTCATCCCTCTTTATTTCCGAAAGCTGCAGCAGCGCAAATTCATATGGACTGAGTTTTTGTTCGGGTGACAACCCCGCAGATTTTTTCCTCCTTTTTAGCCATTTGGTTATGATCACAATTGCAACCACCATCAGTACAGCCGCTACAACCACGGCAATTATAAGCCACCAATTGAAGGGGGCTTCCATCGGTTCCTTTATGTCGTAAAGCTCCCTGTCTTCCTTTACTTCTGGAAATGAAACTGCAACACCCACCGCCCGTGATCGGAGAGAGTCACCACTTTGTTTGAGTACAAGAGGGGGTACTGCCGCATATCCGCTGTCGAAACTCGTAAGCTTAATGTCCTGAGAAATTTTCCAGATGCCGTCCATTGCCAGGGTATCAATCTTTCCGGTTTCCACTAATTCGAGTCCGTTTAGGCTATCCGGTAAGATGGGCCAGCTAAATGATGCCCCTTCCTTTACTTCTCCTATCAGGGAAAGTGTAAGCTGCTCGCCAATGAGAATTTTTCCGGTATCGGTAATGGCACTAAAGGACTGTGGTTGGGCATAAAGACCTTTGGCGGCCAACAATAGCATCAGGAAAATTGCAAACCTCTTCATCATGCACTGCGCTGCTTAAAGTAGGTTAATAATTTGGCGGGATAGGATTCGTCAATCCGAATGGAGAACTGACCCGCGCGGCTTTTCAGGAATGATTCACGATGGTAGCGGTAGTAATCGTCAAATTCCTGCTTCATTTTTTTCCGGAGGGCTTTTGAGGAGGTATCTATCCAAAATATCTGACCACTTTCGGGATCGCGCATAGGGAGTACACCAAGATTGGGAAGCTCCTCTTCCCTTGGGTCGTAGATCCGGATTCCGGTCAGATCGTGTTTCTGGGAAACAATCTTTAAGGCATCGCGGTAATTGTGATCCCTGAAATCGGAAAGGATAAAGGCAATGGCCTGCTTTTTCTGAATCCCGCTAAAAAAGCGAAGGGCCGCTCCAATATCCGTTTGGGTGCTTTGCGGCTGTAGCTCTATCATTTCCCTTATGATCCTGAGAATATGGGAACGCCCTTTTTTCGGAGGAATGTAGAGCTCAATCTGATCGCTGAAGAAAATTACACCCACCTTATCATTATTCTGAATGGCAGAAAATGCAAGAGTTGCACATATTTCAGTGATCATCTCGCGCTTTAGCTGTACCTGCGAGCCAAACGATTCGCTTCCACTAACATCCACCAAAAGCATAAACGTCAGTTCGCGCTCTTCCTCAAACACTTTTATGTAGGGTTCATTCAGCTTAGCGGTGACATTCCAATCAATAGATCGAATATCATCACCATACTCATACCTGCGCACCTCGCTGAAGGCCATTCCCCGCCCCTTAAAGCTACTGTGATATTCGCCCGAAAAGAGGTGGTTCGAAAGCCTCCGGGACTTGATCTCAATCCTGCGCACTTTTTTTAAAAGCTCCTGTGTGTTCATCGTTTCAGTTGCACTTCGAGTGATGGGTTGCCTTTTACACTACAATTACCGACTGCTGCCGGACTCACTGCTATGGCACTTCTACCTTATCCAGTATCTGGCTTATGATATCCTCGCTACTTACATTCTCGGCTTCGGCTTCGTAGGTAATTCCAATGCGGTGGCGGAGCACATCCTGGGCCACGGCCCGTACATCCTCTGGAATGACATATCCCCTGCGCTTAATAAAGGCATGAACACGGGCAGCGCTTGCCAGGCTGATGCTCCCCCTGGGGGAGGCCCCAAAGCTGATGAGGGGGCGAAGCGCATTGAGGCGGTAATCTTCGGGTTGGCGCGTGGCAAACACGATATCGAGGATGTATTTCTCAAGCTTCTCATCCATGTACACATCCCTCACACGCTTGCGGGCATTAAGAATGGTGGGAAGGTCCACAACAGGCTTTATGGCTTCTGCCCCTCCTGTGAGGTTTTGTCTCATTATCAGTCGCTCTTCCTCAATCTTTGGGTAAGTGATAACAGTTTTAAGCATAAAGCGGTCGCTCTGCGCTTCGGGAAGAGGATAAGTCCCTTCCTGTTCTACCGGGTTTTGAGTAGCCAATACCAAAAAAGGCTCAGGCAACTTGAAAGTGGTATCGCTTATGGTGACCTGTCTCTCCTGCATGGCTTCCAATAGAGCACTCTGCACCTTTGCGGGTGCGCGGTTTATTTCATCCGCCAACACAAAGTTGGCGAATATGGGGCCC
Source organism: uncultured Owenweeksia sp. (assembly GCA_964574075.1). GTDB lineage: Bacteria > Bacteroidota > Bacteroidia > Flavobacteriales > Schleiferiaceae > Owenweeksia. The sequence goes on along the minus strand of CAZNMG010000366.1, from coordinate 1,222 downwards.
TTTTTTATGGCGAATTCATTCTGCTGGATGTTGTAGATCTGCGTGCCTACAACGTCAGAAGGGAGGAGGTCCGGAGTAAACTGAATGCGGCTGAAATCGGCATGGATAGCATTGGCGAGGGATCGGATGGCCAGTGTTTTGGCCAGCCCGGGAACGCCTTCAAGCAGGATGTGCCCGTTGCCCAAAAGGGCCAGCAGCAATCGTTCAAGCATTATTTTTTGTCCGATGATGGATTTGTTGACTTCCATCAGGATGAGATCCACAAAGGCACTTTCTTCTTTAATGCGTTCATTTAGCTCCTGCATTTCAGAGCTGGTGCGGGTTGTTTCCATAAAATCGGTTGTTTATCAGCACAAAGGTAGATGTTTAGAGTAGAGAAATTGTTTACGCGAAAATCTTAGGATTATTGAATTGGTGTGGTTAAAGACTTGTTAAAATATTTTCCCAAGCCTGCTTAGTCTTCGCTCTGCCGGTGTGCAGTTGTGCCATTTATGGAGTAATTCCCATTGTGGGAATAATTCCCCGGGCCGTATATCCTTGTAATGTTTTGGTTATTATTGTATTAAAATTTAGGGTTGAACATTGATGCATTCTTTTCCAATCATTTCCGGTAAGTGAAACTTCTTTGCCTAATACTACTTTTAGCTGCAGGTGGCGTGTCTATGGCTCAGCCGGAGGCATCTCAGGGGCGAATGGTGTTGGGGAGCGAGGCCTTTAGAGGAGACAATGTAATTGCGTTGGCGGGCGAGTGGGAGGTATATCCTAATCTTCTTCTTTCGCCCTCTGAGGTGAATAAAATCGCTAAGGAGACGATAGAGTATGTTAAATTTCGGCAGGAGTGGGGTGATATTCCCTCGTTGAAAGGTCGTGGCAATCCCGCCTTCGGCCATGCCACATATCGGCTGCAACTTGAATTACCAGCGGACATACCCCCGCTGGCGATAAAACTTCAGGAAGTAAATACCGCCTATGTACTCTACATAAATGGGGAACGTGTCTTGCAAAATGGCCAGGTTGGTACCTCACCCGAGGAGAGTGTTCCTCTTTGGAAGCCCGTTACCGAGGTGGTGGACCTACGCCCGGGAAAGAATGAGCTCCTTATGCAGATATCCAACTATCACAGCTCCAGGGGCGGCCCGGGTCAACCCATAATTCTGGGCAGCGAATGGCGCATCAATTACCTTAAGAATCTTGAGATAGGAGGAGTACTGGTTTTAGTGGG
>CAZNMG010000365.1:0-4165 GCA_964574075.1 uncultured Owenweeksia sp. | reverse complement strand
GCGAAGGTCAAGGTAGCGGTATTTCATCCGTAGTTCTTCACCGCCATCGGTTTCATCCTCAATGGTAAAGGGAGGTGTTTTAGCGCTGTTGAGAATGTCAAGTTGTGTAACTTGGATCTCGATGTCACCGGTAGGCATTTTAGAATTTTTGCTGCTCCTTTCAATAACTTCACCCGTTGCTTTTATTACAAACTCACGACCCAGCTTCTGAGCCTGTTCAATCAGATTTTCGTCCCACCCATCATTAAAGGCCAGCTGTGTAATGCCGTATCGATCGCGAAGGTCAATAAAAGTCATACCGCCTAGTTCGCGGGCACGCTGCACCCAACCGGCCAAAGTAACTTCTTCTCCGAGATTATCAATTGTGAGCTCTCCACAGGTGTGAGTCCGGTACATGAAAAGTGAAATTTTAGCTGGCGAAATTACAAACAATAAGGGGCAAAGTATATTTGCTATCCATTTAATAGCGGTAATGGAAATCGAAGTTTACACAGATGAATACTTCATGAGGCAGGCACTTCGTGAAGCGGAACTTGCCTATGAGGAGGACGAAATACCGGTGGGGGCTGTAATAGTAGTCAACAAAAAGATCATTGGCCGGGGCCATAATCTTACGGAGCGGCTACTTGATGTTACGGCCCATGCGGAGATACAGGCCATCACGGCAGCAAGTTCCTACATCGGTGCAAAATACCTGAAGGATTGTACACTGTATGTCACTCTTGAGCCGTGCCCCATGTGTGCCGGAGCCTTGTTTTGGTCGCAGATAGGGAGAGTGGTTTTTGGTGCTGAAGATCCTAAGAGAGGTTTCCTTCTCAATGGAGGTAAACTTCACCGTTCCACAGTTTTGGAAAGCGGCCTTTTGGCCGAAGAGGCATCATCTTTGCTTAAGCGATACTTCGTACAGAAGCGTTTATAATCACTACAGGATATCTTTAAATAATTTCCTCCGAAGTTCTGTTCAAAAATTTGAATTTTAGAATATTAAGATTATTTTTGTAGCTATTGCCCTACAATATGAAAATCTCAAACCAAAATATAAGAAACATCATCCGCTGGAGTCTCATTTTGCCGGTCGCCATAGTGTTGGCCGATGTGATTTTTGCCTTAAGCTCACATTTGCCTGTGGAGCTTTTCAGAGGCTATTCAGCTTTTATTTATCCAATAGCCATACTCGGGCTCTATGCCTATGTGGGGATGCCTATTTTCCATTTTAATGCTGATTCCGAAGTGCTTCATATTAAGAGCCACATGGCGTTTTCCGAAGTTTTTGGAAAAGAACTGTATGTAGCCAAGAAGAATATAGTGAAGTTTGAGATCGATAGAAAACGTCTCCGCAAGAAACTCAAAGTGCACTATCTTAAGGATGGACGTGAATTCTCGCAAACCTTTAGCATCACCTTGTTGGGTAATAAAAAGATTGAGAACCTCGCCAAAGAGATAAAGCTCATCCATGCCGAAGTGGGGCATCAGAGCAATTTCCACCTCTTTATATAAAATACAGTTATTTGTTATGATTGAGGATGAGCCCGGATTTATTTCCGGGCTTATTCGTTTACTGCCGGTGTATAGATTTTGCCATACCCATTATTCATCAAAGGAATAGGCAGTGCCGGTCGAGAACCTTAATTTTGTAAAAAATTAAATACTATGTATCCCGAAGAGTTAATAGCCCCAATGCGTACCGACCTTACCAGTGCCGGCATAAGCGAAGCCCGTACCACTGCCGAGGTCGAAGAAAATATAAAAAAGGAAGGAACCACCCTGGTGGTGATCAACTCCGTTTGTGGATGTGCAGCGGCAAATGCCCGTCCTGCTGTAAAGATGGCTGTGGGGCATTCCAAAAAACCCGATCGTATGATAACGGCCTTTGCAGGAAATGACGTGGAAGCTGTAAATGCAGCCCGCAGCCTTATGGCCCCGTTTCCTCCATCTTCACCTTCCATCGCACTTTTCAGGAATGGTGAACTGGTGCACATGATCGAGCGTCATCACATTGAAGGCCGTCCGGCAGAGATGATTGCTGAAAATCTTACCCAGGCTTTTGATGAGTACTGCTAGCATAAAGAGAACCCTGAGCTTTGCTTTGATGGGCTCTTTTTGACAATACGTATATATCTGAACGAAAAACCCCCATCCTGTTTCCGGATGGGGTTTTTCTTTGGCAGGTGATTAGTGTTCTATTGAACAATAATTTTGTTGCTGTTTATTCTACCTTCTTTGTTAACGATGTTCATCAGGTAAATACCAGGTGCCATGTCTGATTTATTGATGGTTACATCTCCGCTAACATCTGTCAGCACCCGAATTTCCTTACCGGTGATGTCAAGTATGTTTATGGTATACTTCTCATTGGCATCAAGGCGTACTGTCGTAAAGCTGCTGAATGGATTGGGATAGATCTCAATAGCGGTAGTGGCAAAATTTTCTTCCAATCCCATTATGGAAGTACACTCGTTCCATTTGAAGCCGATAACCTTAGGCTGATCATCCGGACGGGTGTAAACCCGGTTAAGGCTTCCTGTTCCGCTTGGCTCTGTACAGGACGAATCCTGCAGACCGGCAAAATCCTCTTCCTGCTCGGTACCATCGGTTTTTACGTTCATAAACTTATAGGCAATGGAGCCTGGGCAAATACCGGGCATGGTCACTTCAAACACTCCTGGCGAACCGCTTACTGGTGTCATTAAAGTTTTTCCGGTTTGCCAGGCAGGTGTGGTAAAGTCAGCAATGAGGTAAACGTCATTGAGATCAGCCTGATTGGGAAATGTGCTCACATCCACCCTGAAGGTGATATCCGAAGGAGCGGGCTTTGCCGCACAGGGTCCGTAAACATCCTTGCCAAAGCAGCGCACGGAGACTACGGTATCTTTAGTAAAGGAAATGATCTTGTTGCCGCCACCTTCCCAGTTGGTATTGCCATTGGCATGAAAACGTGCCTTATACTCAAATTCGGGTGCGGGTACGCGCAATGTGATCTCATAAATTCCGTCACTATTGGCATCGGTGAGCATGGAATTGACATCAAAACCTGCAGGCCAGCCATTGAAAGGTCCGGCCATATCCACAGTATCATTAAAGCCACATACTGCGCTCATGTCTATCTGAATGGTCACATTAAATGTATCGGGGATAAAGCAGGCCGCGCACCCAGAGAAACACACAGGTCCGGCCACCGTATCATTATTTACAAGTGCCTGGCGGTTGCCACCCACGCTACATCCGGAAGGTACACTTTCATTGAGGCTCCAGTCCGTGCCGTTGATATATTTGAAACTGACGGTATTACCGGTGGTAACATAGGCCGTGTATCGATAGAGGCTGTCGTTAAAAAGATCGGTCATTATCTGGGAGCCGGGGCTCCAGTTTGGGACAGCAAAATCACCCGCCACGCTCACCGTGTCATCCACTGTGGCCTGGGTGCTCATGTCAACCAAAAAGGTGATGTTTTCCATACCGGCAGGTGCGGCTCCGCCAAAAAGAACCGCGGCCAGAGTAGTATCGCCCAGCACGGTTGTCCAGCGATTGTCGTTACCACTTCCGAAGCCTTTGCCAAGGCTCACCTGGCTTACAGCGGGTACAGCTTCCACTCCAGGCCAGTCGTTGTCATTAATAAACTTAAACTGATAATTTCCGGCCGGAATATTTACTGTGACCGCATAAATATTGGTAGCACCTACCTGCGTCATTGTCGTGGCACTGGGTATCCAGTTGCCACTGGCACCCGCTGCCTGCTGGAAGTCACCAGCCACATGTACACCATCGGTGTTTATGGTCTGCCCTGTCATGTCTACCTGAAAGGTCACATTATACTGGGCCATTAAGCCGCCACTCAGCGTGAGGACGACCAGAAGAAAATAAATTTTTTTCATAGGGTTTGTTTATTACTGTTTGCTTAGTGTACATTTCACAATTAGTATGCAAGATAGAAAATTTTCTTACCGAAAATATTTTATGTTTCAGGTAAATTTCAGGCTCTAATAAACTGATATGAAAGGATTTATTTACAAAAAGTGGTTATTTTGGATCCTTGGATCCATCCTCGTGGCCCCCCTGGCTGTAATGGGGCAGATGAAGGTTTTTCCACCGCACTGGTGGCAGGGCATGAGCAATGATACGCTTCACCTTTTGATCTATGATCCTGAAGGAAGATTTGAAGAAGCTC
>CAZNMG010000364.1:0-6356 GCA_964574075.1 uncultured Owenweeksia sp. | reverse complement strand
ATTTTTATGGTTCCCGCTAATGTCGATTTTTGAGAAGATTATAATCCTTACATTTAAATCAAAATAAATTTACCCCCTATGAAAAAAGTTTTACTCCTCTCCTTATGTATTACAGGCAGTATGGCGATGGCGCAGCCTGAGCGATACCACGATGAAGTGACCACTGTAAATGTTACCAAAGATGTTGAATACGGTGTGAATATCGACTTCCTGAAAAATTCGGATTTTTCGAATATAGCACAGGTAGGTGCTGATATACAGGACCTGAAAACCCTGGTGGCCACAGGAGGCACTATTCCACAGAAATATTTCGACCCGGCTGATGCCAGCACGGTGGTGAAAGTTTCAAGCCTTAAAATGGACATTTATGAACCAGCTTACGATGTAATTACTGATAGGCCCGTTGTGATTTATCTACATACCGGTAACTTTTTACCACCGCCACTCAATGGTTCACCTTTAGGTTTAAAATCCGATAGTTCGGCCATTGTAACCTGTACCAAACTCGCCAAACGAGGATTTGTGGCCATTGCTATTGATTACCGCCTCGGCTGGAATCCTATAGCATCTGGTCCCACAGGTCCGGTGGTGCGCAGGGCTACACTGTTAAATGCAGTGTACCGTGCCATTCACGATGTAAAGCAATGCGTAAGAACACTTAAGGAAGATGCGGCAGGGCCCAACACGTATGGGATTGATCCCACTGAAGTGATCCTTTACGGAGAAGGATCAGGAGGCTATGTAGCACTTGCCTACGCCACTCTCGACAAACAAGCTGAAACGGAAATCCCCAAATTTGTATTTCCAGGTACCACCGATTCCTCCTATGTGCAGCCTTCGCAGGTTGGTGATGTTGACGGATTCGGAGGTTTACTCAACTTATACATTGCCAACGGAGAATCAGCCGACATCGACTTTGTAGTGAATGCAGGCGGTGCGCTGGCTGATACGTCATGGCTCGAAGCCGGAGACGCTCCCATGGTGGCTATACAGGCAGTAAGGGATCCATTTGCTCCGTTTGGAGAGGGAACCGTGATAGTACCCACCACCCAGGAAGATGTGGTGGATGTGCAGGGTGCCAACGTATTTATGGTAAAAGCCAATGATCTAGGTAACAACGATCCCTACATCAGTGGACATACCTATAATGATCCTTATACCCTTGCCGCAAGAGCGAGATACGGTCAGACTTATAGCTATATCTATGCTCCGCCAAACGATCAGATCACTATAAACACCAATGTGGAAGGACTTTTCCCGGTGCTTCGCCCAAAAGGCGCTTCCCTGTTTCAGAACGAAGGTGCCCCCTGGCAATGGTGGGATCCAAACTCCCCTCTGGCCACTGCGATCGTAAGCCCCGGACCACCCCCTGTTACGGCTCATCAGGCCAGTTTAATGTCCAATCCTGATATGTCGCCTGCCAAAGGGCGTGCTTATACCGACACCATTTTGAATTATGCTGTTCCACGTATTGTAAATGCGCTTTCCCCCAATCCCAATATTACAGGGATCAGCATTTCTGAAAGTGATGTGGTAAGCGGAAAGATGAATTTTTACCCCAATCCTGTAAAAGGAGCGCTTTACTTCTCCAGCACTGATGCCGCGATTGAGATGGAGCATATCTCCATTCTTACCATTACCGGCCATCAGGTAATGGAACTGGCACTTGAAGAAGGCGTACAGCAGGTTGATATTTCTGATCTGGCTGCGGGTGTTTACCTGGTTAAAATAAAGACCAACCAGGGTATGGCTACCAAAAAGATTGTTAAAGAATAGTTGTTCTTTACAACTCCATTCAATGAGGCCTCACCACTTGGTGGGGCCTTTTTCATTTCTACATTTGCCGCAAATTGAAATGATGATCTACAACTTCAATGGTAATCTTATTGAAGGGGACTCACTATCGATTCCGCTGAATAACCGCGCCCTGAATTATGGCGATGGCATTTTTGAAACCATGAAGTTTGCCAACGGCCGTATCAATTTCTGGGAAGACCATTACTTCCGGTTGATGGCAGGGATGCGTATTCTCAGGATGGAGATCCCGATGAGTTATTCACCGGAATACCTGGAGGAACAGCTAAGCCTTACTATTGCGGAAAATAACCTGACCGGAAATGCCGCCAGATTAAAACTTCTCGTTTTCCGGAAGGAGGGAGGCTTTTACACCCCGGAATCGAGTGAAGTGGAATTCCTGATCACGGTTTCGCCTCTTAAGGATCCTGCCTATGTTCTCAATGCAGAAGGGCTTGAAGTGGATCTTTTCCGGGATTTTTACAAGCAGAAGAGTCTACTTTCGACACTTAAAACAACGGCTGCCACTTTATACACTGTGGCCTCCATCTTTCGCAATGAAAATGGATTGGATGAATGCCTCCTCTTAAACAATGACAAACACGTGGTGGAGGCGATAAGCGCCAATATCTTTATGGTAAGGGATGGGATAATTTACACGCCTCCGCTGAGCGAGGGCTGCCTCAAAGGAGTAATGCGGAAGCAGGTGCTGGATCTTTTGCCAACAATGAATATTGAAGTGCGTGAGGAGGCATTTTCACCTTTCGATCTTCAAAAGGCAGACGAGTTATTTCTCACCAGCACCATCCGTGGAGTACAGTGGGTAAAGAAATACCGCAAAAAGCATTTCGAAAACAAGCTATCAACTGAATTGGTAAAACGGCTTAACGTACAGGTGGCGATCGGCTAGAACCCCAGGCGAGGGAGAGAATTACTTTGGCGGTATTTTAGTTCAGGTTAGGATCGGCAGGCGTGTTTACCCAAAGCGGATAATCGCCCCCGGCAGTCATTATTATCTTTTTCCACATCTCCCGGGGAGGGTCCTTAAAAACATTTATTGCCTGGTTCTCCAGTATTATCCATGATTTTTCGATGAGTTCAGCCTCCAGCTGGCCCATGCCCCAGCCGCTGTACCCAAGGTAAAACATGATATTTTCAGCCGTAACAAGGCCGCACTTTATCATTTCCTTAAGGGGCTCAAGGTCGCCACCCCAGAAAAGGTCATCCTTTATATGCTCGCTACCGGGAATCAGATTCCCCCGGTTATGAATAAAGTACAGACTGTCCTGCTGTACAGGCCCTCCGTGGTGTACAATAGTATCAAGAGACGGAAAACCGATAACAATATCATCAAGCTGCAGCTCCAGTGGTTTGTTGATCACAAAACCGACTGAGCCGTTTTCATTATGTTCGGTGAGCAGAATTACAGAGCGATCAAAATTTGGGTCGCCCAGCAAGGGTTCGGCTACTAATAAACTGCCCTTCTGAGGCTTTTGAAGAACGTTTTGCATGCGTTAATACTTTAAAACTAATATAGATGGTAACCTCTAAATTCGCAATTATATTTTTTTGAACGCTGCCATGAAAAAAGAATTGCAGAACGCCCGGGAGGAATATCAAAAATACACCCTTTCGATCGACAACGTAAAAGCTGACCCCATTGATCAGTTTGAAATATGGCTGGCCGAGTACCGCGCGCAAGCCGAACTTGATTTTAATGCCATGACCCTCAGTACCGTGGGGGAGGATGGGATGCCTTCATCGCGGGTGGTGCTTTTAAAAGGGCTCAGCCAAAGTGGTTTTGAATTCTTCACCAACTACAACAGCCATAAAGGGAAGGAAATGGACTTAAACCCCCGAGTTGCTCTCAACTTCTATTGGCCTAATCTCGAACGGCAGGTGAGAGTGCAGGGAGAAGTAACAAAACTGACTGACGGGGAATCGGATGCCTACTTTGCTTCAAGGCCTTATGGCAGCCAGATTGCTGCATGGACATCACCGCAAAGCGAAGTATTGAGTGGTCGCCATGAAATGGAGGAAAGACAGCGATACTATGAGGAGAAGTTCGGGGATAAGGTACCACGTCCTCCACATTGGGGAGGTTATCGCGTAATACCTGCAACCGTTGAATTCTGGCAGGGGAGAAGCAGCCGTTTACACGATCGTGTTTGTTATACCCGCCATGGAGACAGCTGGGGGATAGAACGCCTGGCTCCGTGAGTATATACCAAAAAAATAGCCCCGCAAGGTGCGGGGCTTTCTTCAGTCACTGTTTGCAAGCGGTGATCCGAAATTGTTAAGATTCTTTTTTCTTGTTTTTCCAGGTTTCCATACCAGCCTGGATCATTTCATCATAGCCAAACTCTGTGCCTTTGGTCTTGGCATCTGCTTTACCCACTTCAATGGCTTTCTCTGCACTCTTTACAGCCTCCTTGTACATCTTCTTTTCGGCAAGGATCTCAGCCCTCAACCAATGGCTGTACCAGTTCTGATCATTGGCGGCAATGGACTTGTCCATATAATCAAGTGCGAGGTCCATATCCATATCATTGTTGTAGTAAAAGTTGGCAGCATTGCGGTACACCTGCCATTTTTTCTCATCGGTGGCCTCTTCCAGTGCACGGGTGATATTTCCTTCAGCTACTGAAAGGACTTCCATTTTCATGGGTACCCTTACCATGGTTTCATCCCAAAGCAACACCAGGTCAGCACTTTCGTTGCGCAGGTTGTTGATGTCAATGGTGAATGATTCCACAGAGGGTATTTCCATGGCCTCCACCTCTATGCGCAGCACGTCCTGATCTTCAGAGTAGCCACTTGTACCCGAAATATCCATGCTCTGGTTAAGGATCAGCGTCCAGGCTTCCTCTCCCGGTATAGTTAGAAGGGCGTATTTGCCGGCAGGAACCTCTGTTCCGGCAAAGGTTACGGGCGTATTGAATTCTATTGTGGTGCTGGCATTGGCTCCTGTACGCCAGAGTTCTCCGTAAGGGACCAGTTCTCCAAAAATTACCCGGTCCTTTACCCCTGGACGGCTATAGTTGATCACAAAGTCCGTAAGACCCACACGCTGCTCAAGGGTAGCGGTTGGACTGGGCATCGGTAGTTCCTGGGCAGAGATTTGCATGGCGCCCAAAGCCATGGCTGCTACTAGTATTTTTCTCATCGTTTTGATTTTTGGCTAAAGTAAAATATTACCGAGCCGTGGGCAAGCTTTAGGAACGCGAATGAATGCTCCCATTGCGATACTCCAGAATTTCAGTTGAGTTTTGCTGGCGGTGATTGAAATAATCCTGGTAAAAATTATCATAGGCGGCCCGGTGATCAATCACTTCAAATTGTTTTTCCATAAGGCAAAGCATAAGCTCGCAAAACTCCCGTACAGCATGATTATTCCCATCAGAACCTGATTTGTAATCCACCAGTTTATTCTTTTCGAGGTAATCGATAAACACCGGATTTGCTGCCCTGCACACAGCCATTCGGATGCCCACTTTTTGAGCCACCGGCACGTCCAGTACATCATCAAAAAAGTAGGCCACGTTTTCAGGTTCAATGCCATGGGTATAGCAGAAATGAGCGAGGGCCACATCCTTTTGTTTAGCTTCAACGTAAACAGCATTAACATTTTCACGCTGGGCCCAATTCAAACAGGCAGGACTGGCCTCACCCGTTATTACGCCTGTCTTGGCCAGTGATCGATTTGACAGGAAGTGGCCGAAGAGCATCATATTCACCCCAAGAGAATCGACCTCACTGAAGGTGCTTACTCTGTCACCCCCCTTTCGGCCGTCATTAAAAACCCCGTCCCAGTCAAAAATGTATGCCTTTATATTTTCGAGCCTGTTGCGAAGATCAAATGCCGAGGTGTGAAATTGCCCACCAATATCAACGAAGGTGTCTTCAATCTGTGTAAGTTCCATATCTGCGTCTACTTATTTATCAATTAAGTTTTTAGTGATCAAGAGGAAAAACGAATGTATTACTTATTTTCATCCTCTTGTTTAACTCAATTTAACCTCAAAATGTTAAAAGAATTCAGGGAATTTGTGCAGCGGGGCAATGTGCTCGAGCTTGCCGTTGGTTTTATCATAGCCACTTCCTTCGGGCAAATTGTGAAGTCGTTGGTGGATGACATCATCATGCCACCTATAGGCCTGGCCATTGGTGGGGTAAATTTTTCGAGGCTCAGGGTGGTATTGAAGGAAGCCCAGCCGGCCGTTATGAGCGATGACCAAATAATTACACCGGAGGTCGCAGAAGTTGCCATCAGATATGGAAACTTTATTAATATTGTGCTAACTTTCCTCATTGTAGCTTTCGTGGTGTTCCTGCTGGTGAGGTCCTATAATAAGTACCTTAAAAGGCGGGAGCAGGAGGCGGCACCTCCGCCCCCTAATCCTACGGAAGAGGTACAGTTACTTAAAGAAATTCGCGACCTGCTTCGCAAATGATATCTTCCGGCCCTTTGTGAAAAAAGACCATCGTACTCAAAAGGTATGGTGGTTTTTTATTGGGGCAACTCGCTTTCAGCATAAGTTTATTTAGGATGCCCACTTTAG
>CAZNMG010000363.1:0-8043 GCA_964574075.1 uncultured Owenweeksia sp. | reverse complement strand
AAAAGGGTGGCTGTGCGTTAATCCTCGGCAACCAACTCTCCAATTTTTCTTGTTTAAAGTGCTTCAATTTTTATTGATATTTAAATTTAATATAAATTTGTCCTTTTTTGTTACAAAAAATTTTTAGCGCTTTAAAAAAGCCACTCCGGTTACCAATCCTTCTGATAGCTCCTCAAGGCTACTATTCTCGAGCATTTCCTTCAGTTCATTTCGTACCGACAAAAAGCGGAAATGAATGGGGCAGGGCCGGTCACTGCTGCACTCGGCAAGCCCAAGTCCGCAACCGGTAAAAATTCCATCGCCATCAATGGCTGATACAATTTGTGCCAGGTTCATTTTATGCGCAGGATAGGCGAGCACAAAACCGCCAGAAGGTCCCTTGGTGGAAATCAACAGACCGGCCCTGGTAAGTGCCTGAAGGATTTTTGCCGTAAATGCCTCGGGCGAGCCTATGGCCTCGGGAATCTCGCGCAAGCTTACCCGCTCACTTCTATTGCTCTGCTGGGCAATGTAGATCATGGCTTTAATTCCGTATTCACAGGCTTTGGAAAACATTTATGTGCTTTAATCAGGGAACAAAGATAGCCAAAACCTAATAGAAGACAACTTTGTCCGTAATTATTTTGCACAGATGGCCATTATCAAAAACTCAGGCATGCCCGGCACAGGTCCAGTTCTTCCTTTCGCCCCTGCTGAAGGAGGTTGACATACTTCAACCGCTCCTGACTCTTATATATAGTATAGAGATCATTTTCCAGCACGTTTCCGACCACACCCTGGCTGTTGAGGTCATTACAGCACACGGTAACATCACCATTAGGCAATACCACCAGTTGCTTCATCAGTAAGTCACAGCCTTTCTTGTTTACATCTGGTTTTTCCCCAATGTCAATAAGCCCTCCCCAATCGTGAAGCCTTCGAAACTCTACAGAATCCAGCAACCGGCTGACCTTTTGAAAACGCGGGTCCATCCAGGCATCATTAAGCGAATGAGGTTTGGGAACGATACATATCCCAAAGGTTACCACCGAGGGGTCTATCCTGTTTCGGAGATTGACAAAATCCTCCACATTTCCCGCGAATTTGTCCCACTTCGCATTTACCCGCATTTCTTCAAAAGCCTCGGGAGATCCTCCATCAAGACTAAAGCCCACTTCATCCAGAATTTTTAGCGAGAGCAATTCTTCAGAGAGGGCACTACGGAGCAACATACCATTGGTGAGAAGCACGACCTTCGGAAATTTCCGCCCCTTCACCTTAAACAGGCCCTTAAAGGCCGTGATCCTTTCAAACAATCGCACCCTGTCCGGATGCATAAGGGTTTCCCCTCCATTGTGAAGATTAATGGTGTTTACCCTTTTGAATCGCTCATCGTGCAGAATATCCTTAAACACCTTATCGAGCACCGCAAGGGTCATATAAGTTTTGGGCTTAAAATGATCGAGTGCACAGAATTTACAGCGCAGGTTGCAGGCGCTGCTAAACTCAAGGTTTATCTCTGTGGTGGATGCTGTTTTGGTGGCGTACTTTCCATAAAATCGCTGATAGTTGATATCGTATTTTATTTCCTGCGCCTTTTTTACCGACCGCCACACTACAGGGTGGTCTGCGGCAATGCTCTTGATTTTTCGCTTCAGTGTAGACATGCTGCTAAACTATGCCTGCACTTCTATCAGAAAAATGATAATTATCAGGTAAACAGCACTATTGGCTGATTAAAATCATGTTTCCACCTGACCCCCATCATGTAAAGGCCGACACCCGGGGCAGACATTTGTAACGTAAATAAATCACAAAAACCCCGTATCATGAAAGCAATAGTATTAACGATTTTGGCAAGCCTGTTTTCCTTTACCACAGGCGACATTATCGCTACCTATAAAACGGATAAGGCCAACTCATCCATGACGATCACAGGAACCTCCACACTTCATGACTGGGAAATGCAGGTAACCAACATCAATGGAATAATGGATGTGGACCTCTATAACACCACCATCGATATAAAAAGCCTGAAGCTATCTGTGCCGGTGGAAAGTTTGAAAAGCGGCAAAAGCCCAATGGACAATAATGCCTACAAGGCCCTTAAATCAGAAGCGCACCCAAAGATCCACTATGAGCTTACCCGGGTAAAAAGCATTACTCCAAATGACGAGCGCCAATATCGACTGGTAACCGAAGGCAAACTCACCGTAGCCGGTATCACAAGGACGCTCACAATTCCCCTTACCGCCAACATCCGCGATAACGCACTTGAACTTAAGGGTAGAACGACTTTTAAAATGACCGACTTTGGTGTGGAGCCCCCATCCTTCATGTTTGGTAAAGTCAACACCGGGGATGAGATCACTATTACTTTTGACATTAATTACAAATCAACACAAAAATGAAAACCACCAACAAGCTAGCAATAGCAGCTTTACTTCTTAGCAGCAGTTTTGCCTTTGGGCAGATCAATTTTGATCGTGACCTTCAGCAGTTTCGCCAGCCCGACAAGCGAGGTGTCAACCAGTTTGAAGCCCTTGACGACAATGGAGTCCCATTTGACGGGGTAAAGGTTAGGGTGGGCGGAGCTTTTGCGCTCCAGTTTCAAGGTCTGGAACATACCACCGGTATGCCGGATACCGCCCTTACCGAGATTGGCAAAAACTTCAACCTTCCCACCGCCAACCTCGATCTTGATGTGGCGCTGGCCGAAGGCGTAAGAATGCATCTTAGAACCTATCTCTCTTCCAGGCACCACAACGAAGCCTGGGTAAAGGGAGGATACATCCAGGTTAGCAGTCTCGACTTTATACGGGAGGGGCTACTCGAAAACCTGATGGACATCACTACCGTAAAAATAGGGCTGATGGAGGTAAACTACGGGGACTACCACTTCCGGAGAACCGATAATGCCCGTGCCATATACAACCCTTTTGTAGGTAATCTTATCCTTGATGCCTTTACCACGGAAATGGGAGGCGAGCTTTATTTTCACCCCGGTGATTTCCTCATAATGGCGGGTGTAACCAATGGAAACCTCAACCAGAACGTTGTGGGAGCTGTTGACCAGACTCCTGCCTTCCTGGCCAAACTGGGCTATGACAGTCAGTTGACGGACGATTTCCGATTCCGCCTTACCACCTCTATGTACCACACCGGTGATGGGCAGCGCAACACCCTCTACGGTGGCGATCGGGCCGGCTCCAGGTTTTACGGAGTTATGGATGCCGGAGATTTTGCAGGGCGCTTTAACCCCGGATTCAACAACGAGGTTACTGCAATAATGGTAAACCCCTTCATCAAATGGAAAGGGCTGGAACTATTGGGAACTTTGGAAATGACAAAGGGCAAGGCCGCAGCTGAGATGAATGAACGGAAATGGATGCAATACGCAGGCGATTTGCTTTACCGCTTTGGCACCGAGGAAAGGTTTTATGTAGGTGCCAAATATAACCTCGCCTCAGGTGAAATAGCCGGTGGTAGCGAAGTAAGCATTGACAGGATTGAAGCCGGTGCCGGCTGGTACCTTACCAATAACATCATGGTTAAAGCGGAGTACCTCATCCAGAACTACAATGATTTTGCTCCTACCAGTCTCCTTCACCAGGGCAAATTTAACGGTGTAATGCTGGAGGCAGTGGTGAGCTTCTGATGAACTGTTAAGACGGAGGGATCCGCACAAAATGCGGATCCCTCCTATTATTTATCGCATCAATTGTTCCCAACTTCTCAACACCTAAACATTTAAGGAACCCTTCCCATTACAATGGTCATGAAAAATTCACTCAACCTCGTAAACAGTAGCCAAGCCGTAGAAGGCGTAAAGTCAGGAAACAGGGTATTTATACAGGGGGCCGCCATGACACCCGGAAAACTGGTAGAAGCTTTGTGCGAGCGCCATAGGGAGCTTGAAGATGTGGAACTGGTGCATGTGCATACCGAAGGCCCCGCTCTTTATACCGAACCCCCTTATTCCGACAGCTTCAGTGTAAACAGCTTTTTTGTGGGAAGCAATGTACGCAAGGCCGTTAATACCCGCCAGGGCGATTATATTCCCATTTTTCTGAGTGAAATACACCTGTTGTTTAAGCGCAACATCCTGCCACTCGATTATGCATTCATACAGGTATCACCACCCGATAAACATGGCTTTTGCTCCCTTGGCACTTCCGTGGATGTAGCCCTTCAGGCCATAAAATCAGCCCGGATAGTAGTGGCGCAGGTAAACCCACAGGTGCCGCGCACCCACGGAGAAGGAATTATTCACTCAAGCCTTATTGACTATGCCATTGAAGTGGATCATCCCATTTTTGCGCATGAGCTGAAGGAGCCCACCCATATTGAACAGAAGATCGGCAGGCACATTGCCGCACTGATTGAAGATGGGGCCACCCTGCAGATGGGGATCGGAGGTATTCCCAATGCTGTGCTCTATGAATTAAACAATCACAAAGGCCTGGGTATACATACTGAAATGTTTTCCACCGGGATACTCCCGCTGGTAAGGAATGGTGTGATTACCGGAGAATATAAAGAGGTGGACCGTGGCAAGATAGTTTCGTGTTTTGTAATGGGAAATCAGGACCTGTATGATTTTGTGGATGACAATCCCACCATAAGTATGCGCGAGGCTGCCTACACCAATGACACCGCTATTATCCGAAGAAACCCAAAAGTGACGGCTATAAACAGTGCTATAGAAATAGATCTTACCGGCCAGGTATGTGCCGATACCATTGGGACCTATCAATACTCAGGCGTAGGTGGCCAGATGGATTTCATTCGTGGGGCTTCCCTTTCAGAAGGCGGAAAGGCGATTATTGCCATGCCTTCTTCCACCAAAAACGGAATGAGCAAAATTGTAAGCACCCTGAAACCCGGAGCAGGTGTTACCACCACCCGGGCCCATGTGCATTATGTAGCTACGGAATACGGAGTGGTGGATCTGTATGGAAAAAATCTCAGGCAACGTGCCAGTGCCCTTATCTCCATAGCGCATCCCGATGCCCGGGAAGACCTGGAGAAAAAAGCCTTTCAAATGATGAACCTCTAATTATATGCGTATGAAGTGAGCCGTAGTAAAAGTTTGTGAATAGCCGGAGGCCGGATTTGCATCAGCAAATCCGGCCTCTCATTTTCAACTATAGCTTCTCCTAGACCCCCTCCGTAGATATTCCTGTATCGCTTCATTTAAAAATGACTTCTGTCAGTTTTCTACCCTGATATCTGTCATTTCCCGCCCCCATCTCCCCCTCTACTTTTGGCCCCGTAAAGTCAAATCATGTCGGCCATTTACATTCTCATTTCGCTGAGCTTCCTTGTAGCTGTCGGGTTTTTGGGTGCTTTTATCTGGAGCATCCGAAACGGGCAGTATGATGATGATTACTCTCCCAGCGTGAGGATGCTTAAGGATGAGCCTAAGAATAACACCAACAAACCGCTTAAAAAATAATGCAACGCGAGACCTTCTTTTATGACAACCGCTCGGTAAGAAATTTTACCATTGCCACCATTGTGTGGGGGCTTATCGCTTTCCTGGTAGGAGTTACCATAGCTACGCAGCTGGTGTTTCCGGAGCTCAATCTGGCTTCGTGGTTCAGTTTTGGCCGACTAAGAGCCCTCCATACCAACGGGGCTATTTTTGCATTTGTAGGCAACGCCATTTTTGCCGGTGTCTACTACTCCATGCAGCGCTTGTTGAAAACCCGCATGGCAAGCGACCTGCTCAGCAATATCCACTTCTGGGGCTGGCAGATCATCATTTTAGCCACGGTCATTACCCTTCCCATGGGTTTCACCTCATCAAAGGAATATGCAGAGATGGAGTGGCCTATCGACATAATGATCGCCATTGTGTGGGTAATCTTTGGTATAAATATGTTCTGGACCATCCTGAAGCGGAGAGAGCGCCACCTGTACGTGGCCATCTGGTTTTACATCGCCACATTCGTAACGGTAGCTGTTCTTCACATCGTCAATAATCTTCAGATTCCCGTTTCAGCTTTTAAAAGCTACTCCGTATTTGCCGGGGTACAGGATGCCCTGGTGCAATGGTGGTATGGCCACAATGCGGTAGCCTTTGTTCTTACCACGCCCGTGCTGGGCCTCATGTATTACTTTGTGCCCAAGGCGGCAAACCGCCCGGTGTACTCCTACAGGCTTTCTATCATTCACTTTTGGGCCCTTATCTTTTTATATATCTGGGCCGGACCCCACCATTTACTGTATACCAGCTTACCCTCATGGGCACAAAGCCTGGGCACCGTATTCTCCATTATGCTGATATTTCCCTCATGGGGCGGTATGCTCAATGGCCTGCTCACCCTGCGCGGAGCGTGGGACAAGGTGCGCGATAGCGCAGTGCTGAAATTCTTCGTGGTAGCCATTACTGCCTACGGTATGGCCACTCTTGAAGGTCCGCTGCTCAGCCTCAAAAACCTCAATGCTATCGCCCATTACACCGATTGGATCCCCGCTCACGTTCACGTGGGCACCCTGGGATGGAATGGCTTCATGATTTTCGGTATGATCTATTTCCTGATGCCGAGAATGTACCGCACAAGTCTTTACTCGGAGAAGCTGGCCAATGCCCACTTCTGGATCGGTACCCTGGGAATACTCTTCTGGGCGCTCCCCATGTATGTAGCCGGTTTTACCCAAAGCCTTATGTGGAAGGAATTCAACCCTGACGGAACACTGGTGTACGGCAACTTCCTCGAAACCGTGACCCAGATCGTTCCCATGTATGCCCTGCGTGCGTTTGGCGGAAGCCTCTACATAATAGGAATGGTGCTGCTGATAATAAATGTGTGGCGCACAGTGAAGAGCGGCCGTTTTTTGGCACAGGAGGAAGACAGCGCCCTCCCCATGGAAAGAAGTTATAAGAGAGCGCGTGGCGAGCACTGGCACCGCTGGATAGAAAGGCGCCCCGTGCAGCTGATGATCTGGAGCACCGTGGTGATCCTCATCGGGGGGATCATTGAAATTGTGCCCACTATGATGGTAAAGAGCAACGTGCCAACCATAAAAAGTGTAAAACCTTATACCGCTCTTGAGCTTGAAGGCCGCGACATTTACATCCGTGAAGGCTGTAATGCCTGCCACAGCCAGATGGTGCGCCCTTTTCGTTCAGAAACCGCCCGCTATGGTGAATATTCCAAAGCCGGGGAGTTTGTGTATGACCATCCCTTCCTTTGGGGAAGTAAGCGCACTGGCCCAGACCTGCACCGGGTGGGTGGAAAATACCCGCACAGCTGGCACTACAACCACATGCTCGATCCTGAAAGTATGAGCCCCGGCTCCATAATGCCGAGCTACCCCTGGCTCTTCACCACCGACCTTGACACCAGCCACACACGAACCAAACTGGCGGCCATGGTGGGATTGGGAGTGCCCTATGAAGACGAGTATGTGCAAAATGCCACCTTCTATCTCCATAGGCAGGCTACCCAAATAGCCGCTGAACTGGAAGGGCAGCTCGATGGTGTGGAAGTTCGGCCAGGCGAGGAAATCGTGGCCCTTATTGCCTACCTCCAAAGGTTGGGAATTGACATAAAAGCTGAAGGTGAATCTCAAATCGCAGAAAAGTAAAAACAATGCTCAAGTTTATAAAACATACCATGGAGACCATTGATGGGATCGAGATCTATCCCATACTCTCCTTCATCATCTTCTTCACCTTTTTTGTGCTGGTGACAGTGCATGTCATCAAAAAAGACAAGAAAAGCATAGAAGAGATCAGCCAGCTTCCATTGGGAAACCCTAATAACAGCAACAATGAAGACATATAATCCCTACATGCTCGGTTTTGGTCTTTTGGTATTTGCAGGCGTACTGGCTGCCGCTAATATTGATGGAGCCACGGTTTCCGGAATACTGCTGAACCCCGTAGCCCGGCTGGCCATTACAGCAGTCTTCTTTCTCACCCTTGCCTTTGTGGCCACTTATAAGGCCCTCGATGCCATGAAGTACATGATTGAGAAAAAGGAAGGGAGGATCACCGAGGCGGAAGAACCGGAAACTGAGCCTGAAGAAGAAGAAAGCAGTCAGGGCTGGGTC
>CAZNMG010000362.1:0-2801 GCA_964574075.1 uncultured Owenweeksia sp. | reverse complement strand
CCCTGTCATTGGTGGCTCCTGTAAAACTACCTTTGATATGACCAAAAAGCTCACTTGCCGCCAGCTCCTTGCTAAGCGAGCCGCAGTCAATAGCCACAAAAGGCTTATCTTTCCGTTTACTGCAATTGTGGATCTGGCGCGCCACGTATTCTTTACCGGTTCCGCTTTCGCCTTGTATAAGCACACTCATGTTTGTGGGCCCTACTAACTCAATGTATTCGTTTACCCTCCGCGTTTGGGGACTTACCCCTTTTACAAAATCCCAACCACGAACAGCGGTTTTCGAGCCAGTTTTTGCTGTAGGTGATTTCTCGGGGGAGGCCTGTGCGGGAGGTCCGGGAGGCTCTACCCGGGGCTTCTCTAAAACCAGGTTTACCAATGCCAGCAATTCTTCAGGATTTACAGGCTTGGTCAGATAATCTTCAGCTCCCATTTTCATTGCCTTTACGGCCAATTTGATGTCACCATAGCTGGTGATCAATATCAGGGGGGAGTGTATATTCTTTTCGTGGAGGGCGGCAAGCATTTCGATACCGTCCATACCGGGCATACGGTAATCAGATAATATGAGATCGAAGCTCTGGTTATCCAGTACCAGCAGACCTTTTTCGGCTGTGGATTCCAGGTGAACATCAAAGCCTTTTTTCTCAAGAAATGATTTGAGCATTAACAAAAAAGTGGTGTCGTCATCCACCACCAGTATCTTTTTTCTGAGGTCGGGCATCCTATATGAGTCGTTAATTGCCCAAAATTAGGGATTAATAAAGTTTTGGGAGGTATGTACAAAAAAAGAAGTCACCACTCTCCAGTGGTGACTTCAGCTCAACTCGAACAACTAAAAACTAACGCTGCTATTATATAGCTTCTTAAATGTCTTATTCTATTTTGTTGGGGTTTCCCCTGTACCAGTCTCTGATTTCACAGGGACGCCTTTACTATCGTATACTATTTTAAAATCGCGGCCTTCATCTTCCAGATAAACTTCATATTCCTTTACATTGCCGTTTTCATCAATCAATTCCATGGCCTCAACAAACACTGCGGTGGAATAGTTCTTAAAAATATCCTCCTGAATGACCGGGGGAAGATTTTCCTCTGCAATCTCCCTTTTATTGGGATCAATTTGATCCACTGCTAAAAGTCCGGTTTCAAGGCTGGAAGACCAGGCAAGTGCCGGGGTCATCATAGCAGCAATCAACAGGAACTTTAAAAATTTCATTACTCGGTACTATTTGGTTGACAACACGAAATTAGTAGGAAATATCGTACCATCAAAAAATTTATAATTTAAAATACTGATTCTCACGTAATTTAATTTTCAACCCTCAAGAACCAGTGGGGAATAAATCCCCAATATGACTATTCATTGCCGGCTTTAGCTCTTGATGGGGTTGATCTTATTAAGTGGATTTCCATCGCTGTCGTATCGGATGTCCCACTGCTTTGGCCCTTGCTGAACTTCCACCAAGTAGCCATCGTGTTCACCGTTGATCCAGATCTTATATACCTTCAAAATCTTGGCATTGTGGTAGTTATCCACAATATCCATTCTTGCCTCTTCAGGTAGCTGGCGGGGCGTGATCTCTTCCTTTCGCTCCTCACTTTGATACGCAACCGATTCTGCAATTCCAGAGACAGCTGCAATACTACCCGCATAGAGAGGCAGCACAGCTACTGAGGTTAGTAAGGCAACTATATATTTTTTCATGGCTTGCAATTTTATTATGTATGGGGTTAACAATCAGTATAGGTAATTGTTGAGTTAACAAATATTTAAGGAATAACCCTACAGTTATTAGCGTTACGGTAATGCAAAAACCATACAATATGAATACTCCAAACGAATTTACTTCATCAACAGTGCCGGAAATCAACACCCGTGGTAAGATAATAGAAAGTTATAGAGAGCACGTGCTGGCAAATGGGCAGGAGCCGGTAAGTGTACATTCCTTCTGCAATGATTTAGGGATTGAGGAGCAGGAGTTTTATGAATACTTCAACAATTTTGATCAGGTAGCCGATGCCTTTTGGACTCAATTATTTGAAGAGGTACGCAATGCTCTCGAGGCGGGAGAGGAATATTCCCTGTTTTCTACGCGCGATAAGCTTCTGACCTTCTACTACGGATTTTTCGAGCGCCTGAGGCAGCACAGGAGTTATTTCATCATTAGCTATGATGATGGTTTCTTCGGCCTTTCTCCACAGAGCAGAAGTCTGCATCAACTAAAAAGGAGCTTCAAGGATTGGGTAGCCGATCTTGTAATGGAAGGCATCCACCGCGAAGAAATATCCTCACGCTCCAGACTTACTGAAACCTACTCAAGCCTGTTTTGGTACCAGTTTATGTTTTTGATGAATTTCTGGAAAAAAGACAGAAGCCGAGGTTTTGAAAAAACCGATGCGGCAATTGAGAAGGCAGTGAATCTCTCATTTGATCTCATTGAGAAAAATGCCCTCGACAGTGCATTTGACTTTGGGAAATTTATGTTTCAAAACAGATGAAGGAGGAAGAAAAGATTCCCACATCCCGCTTTTCACGTACCGGAAAATTTATAAACACCGGAGCCAGGGTAGGAGGGAATTACCTGAAGTACTACAGTAAAAGGATTCTCGGAAATGATGACCCGGAGACGCTTCAGCAGGACAATGCCGAGGATATTTACAGCGCCCTCAGCAAGCTGAAAGGCAGTGCCCTCAAAGTGGCGCAGATGATGAGCCTCGACCAGGGAATTCTACCGCAGGCCTATTCCAAAAAATTTGCCCAGGCCCAGTATTCTGCTCCACCTCTTTCATTTCCTCTG
>CAZNMG010000361.1:0-4684 GCA_964574075.1 uncultured Owenweeksia sp. | reverse complement strand
AGATTCTTATTCCAGTTTTTTCTTGTAATCCTTGTTGTTCTTTGGAAGGATAAGGCTGAATGTACTTCCTACGCCCTTTTCACTTTCCATGTGCAGTCTGCCGTTCTGGCCCTGCATAAACTCGTGAGTGATAAGTACGCCAAGTCCGGTGCCTCTTTCATTCATGGTGCCGGTGGTGGAGAAGTTGGCGGTAAGTTCTTTCAGTTTGTCCAATTGATCTGGCGCCATCCCCAGGCCATTGTCAATCACCTTTATAATCTTGTTTTCAGAATCCTCGGTAGCCTCAATGATGATTTTCCCTCCCCGGTTGGAGAACTTTATGGCATTGTTTACCATGTTGCGCATGCAAATATCCAGCTGGTTCATGTCGGCCATTACCTTGTAAAATTCCGGAACCTTTATTTCCAGTGTGAGCTCCTTGGCTTCAAGGTTTGGCTTCACCTGACTTTCGAGCAGCCACACCTGGGGCAGGAGGTGAACATCCACAATGCGGGTTGAGATACCTGTAAGTT
Organism: uncultured Owenweeksia sp.; assembly: GCA_964574075.1. Taxonomy (GTDB): domain Bacteria; phylum Bacteroidota; class Bacteroidia; order Flavobacteriales; family Schleiferiaceae; genus Owenweeksia. The sequence goes on along the minus strand of CAZNMG010000361.1, from coordinate 4,172 downwards.
GTTTCTTGCTCCATAAAAGGAGATTTTCGAGCGCATTACTGCTGTTATCAACGGACTCCTTCAACTTCTCCACAATAGTTTTGCGGTCTTCATTGCTCATCCCTTCCATTTCAAGGAGGTTCAGCACCGATTTTACCTGTGAAATGGGTTGCCGAAGGTCATGGGTAAGTACCGAAAAGATCTTGTTCTTATTTTTATCAAGTGCCGTGAGCCGCTCATTCTGAGCCTTTAGTGCAGCCTGCTGCTCCTGATCGCTTTCTTGTTTTTTCTTTATAGCCTGGCTTTTCTTTACAAGGTGTTTGCTGTACCTGCGCTTGCGCTGAACACTTCTTACCAATGCACCGATGAGCAACACCAGAACCACCATGAGCCCGGCTGCCAGTAGTAACAGCATCTTACTGCGCCCTATCAATCTTTCCTTGTCCTGATTTTCTCCACTCAACCGGTCGTAGGCAGTTTTCTGCTGTTCAAACTCTTTTTTAAGAAGCATTGCCTGCACGTCATAGGCTTTGATAGAGTCATCAATAGCTCTGAATCTCAGCAGGTTTGACAAAGCCTTAGCTGAATCGCCAGCGGCCATATATATTTCAGATAGCTGGCGGGTAATGTCACGGGTGAGCGGCTTTACTACAGGCGCGAGTCGTGAAATACTATCTGCCCGCAAGGCTGCGTTGAGCGCCTGTAAGGTATCACCGGAGGCGAGTAATATATTGGAATGAAGCAATAATTGTTCGGTATATGTATGGGGAAATGCATGCGCACGGGCCAGCCCCAGGCCGGCACTTATTTCTTCATTTGCCCTGGGCATATTGCCGAAGGCATACCATACCCGGGCATAAATACCGTGTGCACGTGCCAGTGCTCCAAAATTTCCCAAACCTTCATTAATCACCATGGCGAAGTCAAGGTAGGACCTTGCCTGTGCAGCCTGGCCTTTTTCAAGAACGATCTCGGCCAGAAGGATATAAACCTCGCCCCTCAATGATTTTTGGTGCAGTTTCTTTGAAAGGGCCAGAGCCTTATGGGCTGTAGCTAAGGCAGTTTCAACGTCACCCTGCCCCAGCTCCACGCGTGACCTCAGCATCAGGAGTTGTATTCTTAATGAGATGGTATTGGGGTTTTGTGCAGCCTTTAGCCCTGCATCAATTTTAAGCAATGCCTGGAAGTGGTGTCCCAGCATGTTCTCGATGGTAGCCAGGTTCAAAAGGCTGGCGCCCATTCCTGTGCTATCACTGTTTTGGCGGTACACAAAAAGCGCCTCGTTAAAAACATTACGGGCCCCTCTGATATTATTGAGTTTGAGTAATGCCTCGCCCTCCACCCGGAGCGCATCTGCCCAAAGCAGGCTATCGCCATCATCAAGGGCAGTCCGTTGTTGATTATGAGCAAGATCGATGGCCCGGCTGGGATGCAACTGGCTGAGTTCATAAGTATACTGCAGCAGTGAATCAGCTTCGGAAGTTTTTGCTGAATGTAGCAGACCCTGCCCGGCAAGGCACACCGGGGCCAGTAAAAAAATGAGTATGTTAGTTTTTAAGTTGAGCGTCATAGTGTATTACCGTAGCGAAAATACTATTTGACATCGCAAACGATAGTTGCATTAGATATTTCGAATACTTTCTTCGATAAGCGAGATTTAGCACTAATTCCTGTGGAAACAAAATGCCCTAAATGTAATTGGAAGCCAGATGATGATTCGGAATGGCCCTGCGAGTCATGCGGCTTCCAATGGAATGTATTTGAAACGGCTGCCCGCTGTCCACAGTGTGCTTTTCAGAATGAAAATACCTATTGCATAGAGTGGCAGGGGGGGTGTGGCGAAACCAGTCCTCATATCGAATGGTATGAAGGCCTGGATGCCGGCCTGGCTCAAATCAACATTAAGCGCCTATTCGAGTAGATAAAACCTGATCCCCTTATCGGAGGCCCTCCAGCCAATAATCTGCCATTTTAAAAACAGCGAGAGTATTTTCTCAGCCTTGTGCAATGGGATCTTTGCCGCCCGGCTGAATTTACTAAGGGATATATCTTCGTTCTTACTCAGGTAATCAAAAAGCCACCGCTCATCTTCCCCATAGGCGATCAGATTTTTGCGGGGGCCGGGATTTTTTTCGCGGAGGTAGCGCAGTAACACCCGATTGGCCACAAAATTTTCATCCTGCTGGCGCACTGCAGCCGTCCACTGCCCGTTTTCATCCTTACTAAAGTGAGGCCGCTCCTGTGACAGGGGAACATATACCTCCAGTACTAACTTATCTTCGGCCTGGTATACCCGGGTTTCAAAACCTACCTGAGGTTTACAGTAAATTTCAGCAGCGCCCTGTATCATATAGAACTCTTCCTCCGGGTCAACCCCGGCAATGCGGCCGTTGTCTTTTACCCCGATCAGTAAGCGGCCACCAGCCGTATTGGCAAAGGCAGCTATGGTTTTAGCAATTTTTTGTGAACTGTCAATTCTGAACTTGAAATCCTGCGTCAGATGTTCCCCTTCACTTATCATACGGTTCAAAGTGGCCTCTTCTCCACTTATCACTTCCAGCGCCCGGTTATGAGGCGCAAATTCATCAGAATACATGTTTCGTGTATTATTCGCGAAGGTACAAACGATAAATAGCAGCCCGAAGTTATGCCGCAGGAAGTTTAATTTTAAATACCGAGCCCTGTAAAGGGGTGCTTTCCACATTTATTTCGCCCCTGTTTTCCTTAACAAAATCAAAAACAATGAGCATTCCCAGGCCGGTGCCGGCCTCATTGAGCGTGCCTTTTTCAGAAAAATGGCTTTTCAGGTCGAATAGATTTTTTATTTGTTCGGGCGACATACCAATTCCGTTATCGCTTACTGCAATTTCTACTTCTTCGCCCATTCCCTTACAGCTCAGTTCCAGAGTACCTCCGGTATGCGAAAACTTAACGGCATTGGTCAGGAGGTTTCGAAGGATGATCTCCAGGTGATAAGGGTCTGCATAAACTGTGGTTTCTTCGTCCATGTCTATGACCAGTTTTAGCTCCTTCTCCTGAAGGGACTGCTGCAACTCCTGTTGCAGGTTGGAGGCAATTTTCAAAGGTTTCAAAGACATGGGCCTGGCCGAGATCTTCGCAAATTGGGATTTGCTCCAGATCAGGAGATTTTCCACGGTTTTCTTGTCGTTTTCTACGGAGCGCTTTACCTCTATCAGTAGCTGTTCCAGCTCCGGATCCGTATTTTGAAGTGCCATTATTTCGAGCGCCCCCAGCGTTTGGTTAAATGGCTGCTTTATATCGTGTGTCATTATCGAAAGGAGTTTGTCCTTTCCCCGGTTGAGAGACTGGAGGTTTTCATTCATGCCGGCCAACTCCTGGCTTTTCTGGTCGAGCATCTCTTGTTGCTGCTCCAACAGTTGAGTGCTTTTCTTTCTCTTCCTAACGTTGATCGAAGTTACGATGAACGCTACAGCACAAAGAAGTAGGGCTACGGCCATTACCAGCATTAACAATTTGTTGCGTTGAATAACCTGGGCCTGTAAACTGCTTTTCTCGGCCAGCAATTTGTTGCTTTGCTCTATCAGTTCATTTTCCGAAGCCAGGATATCTTCCTTGAAATTAACCTGTTTAAGGGAATCATTGAAATTCATGAACTCCTTGAAGTATCGCAAGGCCTCTGCAGGATAGCCATTGGCCTCCCTGGCCAGCGCAGATAAATGGGCACTTTTTTTATGGGCTACCAGTGAACGCTGATCCTTTCTCAGGGCCTCTGCCTTATGGGCATAGGCAAGAGCTCCGGTTTTATCACCGGTTTTCAATAGGATATTGCCCATGTCCACGTAAGTGATCAAAATCGTAAAGGGGTCTCCGTGGTTATGCGCCAGCCTCATAGACTCTTCCTGCAGATCCAGAGCTTGTTCAAAATTCTCCTGCTCAAGAGCTATTCGGGCCAGGAGATCAAGCGCATAGATTTCCTCCACCAAATCGTTTTCAATACGGCTGGCTGTTAAGGAAGAATCAGCTAATTCTTTAGCCTCCTGAATCTTACCTTCATTCAATAGAAGTTCAGCTTTAATGCTATTTAGGGAGCGGAAGAGTTCGGTAACAGTATCTAATCGAGCATATGCCGTGGCCCGCTCCAGGTATAGCCCGGCACTTTCATAATCTTCAAAGTCTAAAAAAGTGCTGGCGATGTTGTAATTGAGGTAGGC
>CAZNMG010000360.1:0-3671 GCA_964574075.1 uncultured Owenweeksia sp. | reverse complement strand
ATCTCCTGAACAAGGTTGGTGTGACCCAGGGAGGCAAAATGGATCTTGCGGTGAAAATTGGCGGCACTTTTTCCGATCCTAAAGTGACCACCTCATTAAGCGACCTTGCCGGTAATGTAATTGACAATATTAAGGATCAGGCAAAGGATAAAATTGAAGAAGCAAAGGATGAAGCCATTTCAAAAGCGAATGAAAAAGTTCAGCAATATATTGATGAAGCCGAGAAAAGAGGGGATGCCTTAATTGCCGAAGCCGAAAAACAAGCCGCGAATCTGCGTTCAGAAGCTCAGAAAAGAGCGGAGCAACTCCGCACGGAAGGCTATGCACAGGCTGATAAGCTGATGGCGGAAGCCAAGGGTAACTTCTTAAAGGAACAGGGGGCAAAGATTGCGGCTGACAAGTTAAAGCAAGAGTCTGATCAAAAAGCGAATCTCATCATCAATGAAGCCAATAAAAAGGCACAGGACTTAGTTAATAAGGCACGGGAACAAAAAGAAAAGCTTATTGAAGAGGCCCGGGAAAGAGGTCAGCTGGAATCCAATTAGCCTTATTTACAAAATCAGGAATTAAGAATGAAGTACCTTTTGTGGGCCATACTCACGTGCAGCGCTATAGCAATGTCTGCTCAGCCGGAGTTGGGCCAGTGTGAGCAGGAGACTGAGCAGGTTGTGAAAGATCAGATACCGAGGGCGCTGAAGCATTGGCAAGGGAAAAACTACCGGGAGGCCGAGCGGTATTTGCGCAAAGCAGTGATGCTGGACCCGGAATATGCAGATGCCCTCTACTTACTGGGTGATCTGTACGTAATGATGATGCAGATCGAGAAGACGGAGGCGCTCTGGACAAAGCTTCTGGAAGTGTGTCCTGATTATAAACCTGAGGTGAAATACTTTCTCGGTGCGATCCTGCTCGAGCACGGCAAACGCGAAAAAGCAATTTCCCTGTTTGAAGATTTTCTCGATGACCGCGATCGGGATATGGGTTTTGACATTGAAGTAAAGGCAGCCTTGAAAGAGGCCAGGCTCAAGGAAAAACTTCTCGATAATCCCATCACTTTTAATCCTAAACCCGTGCGCGATATATCGGGCCCGGAGGATGAGTACCTCGCCACCATTTCACCCGACCAGGAGACTATGTACTTCACCCGGAGGAGTAAAAAGGTAAACCGAAGGGATGGACCCGCAGCCAGGGTACGCATGGTGGAGGAGTTTTCAAAAGCCGAGAGAAGGGAGGATGGCCGCTTTACTGCGGGTGAACCCTTGCCCTCACCATTTAATGAAAGCTACAACGAAGGCGGCCCCAGCGTTACAGCTGATAACACGGAACTTTATTTCACTGTTTGTGAAGATTTACAAGGCTACAAAAACTGCGACATCTATTATTCGGAAAGGGATGCGCATGGCTACTGGACCACACCCCGTAGCGTAGGTGACCACATCAATCGCAGAGACAGCTGGGAAAGCCAGGCATCGGTATCAGCCAATGGTGATGCCCTGTATTTCACAAGTAATCGCAGTGGTGGCAATGGTGAACTTGACATCTACAAATGCCAGCGCCTGGAGGATGGGAGCTGGAGTAGCCCGAAAAATCTCGGAAAGGCCATTAACACAAATGGTAATGAAAAGACGCCATTTATCCACAGTGACAGCAGAACGCTTTATTTTACTTCCGATGGTCATGCAGGATTGGGAGGTTTTGATATCTTTTATGCCCGCGCCACGGGCGACTCCACCTGGGAGGCTCCAAAGAATATCGGCTATCCTATAAATACAGATCAGGATGACCTCGGGCTTTTTGTAAGCCTTGATGGTGCCACCGCTTACTTTGCCACCAATAAACTCACCACCGCCAATGGTTGGGATATTTACAGCTTTGAGCTTCCTGCGCTGGCACGCCCCGAGGAGGTAACGCTCATCACGGGCCAACTTCTTGATGAGAATGACGACCCTGTGGAAGGGGCTTCTTTGGAGATCAAAAACCTGAAGACACAGGAAATTACCCGTATAAATGTGGATAAGGAAACCGGTAACTATGCGCGTGTGGTGCAGACTAAACCCGAGGAGGATCTGATAGTATCCGTGAAGAAAAAAGGGATCGCCTTTAGTTCAAAGTATATTGAAGTGGGAGCTTCCTCAAAGGTGGTGAAAGCACCTCTCGCAGTGCAGGAGCTTGAAGTGGGGAAGGAGTATACGCTCAACGATATTAATTTTGAGTCAAATTCATACGAGTTGGACCAGGTTGCCCGTAGTGTAATCGATGAGTTTATCATCTTTCTGAAAGACAACCCGGAGTTGAAAGCTGACATTCAGGGGCATACGGATAATGTGGGTGATGATAACACCAATAGGCAGCTTTCACAGAACCGGGCAAAAACGGTTTATGATTACGTTTTGCAGAAAGGAATCTCACCCCAAAGGCTATCTCACCATGGCTATGGAGAAACCAGGCCCATAGCTGATAACGAAACTGAAGAAGGCAGGGCCCGAAACCGCAGAACGGTTTTTGTGATCACATCAAAATAGGATCATTTATGCTAAACGAAAAAAGCCGTTCCGGAAATTCCGAAACGGCTTTGGTATGTGGGTAAGATCCAAAATTACATTCTGCTTTCCTTGATCCTTGCAGCTTTACCCGTACGATCTCTTTGGTAAAAGATACGAGCTCTGCGAACAGAACCTTTCTTGTTGATCTCGATTTTGTCGATAGTGGGAAGGTTTACCGGGAAGATACGCTCTACTCCAATGTTTCCGGAGATCTTGCGGATTGTAAAGGTTTCGGTAGCACCTGAACCTCTCCTTTGCAATACAATGCCACGGAAAAACTGGATACGCTCCTTAGCGCCCTCCTTAATTTTGTAATACACAGTGATGGTGTCGCCTGCACTGAAATCGGGCAGGTCTTTTCTTTCGATGTACTGATCTTGTACGTATTGAAGCAAATCCATAGCTAAAAAGCTTTAAAATTTCCTGAAGACCAACATTCACAGTTTTTGCCAGAGGTTGATAACCAGCTATTTACCATTGATGCCATTTGGCTAATAAATGGAGCGCAATATTACGACAATTGCCATTAATGCAAAAGCTAATCTTTTAATAAATCCGGTCTCCGCTGGCGGGTACGCTCCACTGCCTGTTGGTGGCGCCACTCCTCTATGGCCGGGAAGTTGCCGGATGTGAGTACTTCAGGTACTTTAAGCCCTTGAAAATCAGCAGGACGCGTGTAAACTGGCGGTGCAAGTAAGCCATCCTGGAAAGAATCCGTAAGGGCCGAGGACTCATCATTGAGCACACCGGGAATCAGGCGTATCACAGCATCACTCACTACTGCTGCACCCAGTTCGCCACCGCTCATCACAAAATCACCGATGGAAATTTCTTTAGTGATCAACTCATCCCTCACCCGTTGGTCAATTCCCTTATAATGCCCGCAGAGGATCATCAGGTTTTCTTTCAGCGAAAGCCTGTTGGCCATGCTCTGATTGAAGACCTCACCATCGGGGGTCATATAAATGATTTCATCGTATTGACGATCCTTCTTCAGGTCTTCTACACAGTTGAAGATCGGTTCGGCCATCATTACCAGTCCGGCCCCACCTCCAAACTGGTAATCGTCAAGCTTTTTGTGTTTTCCCAGACCGTATTTCCGCAGGTCGTGCAGGTGCACCTCCACAA
>CAZNMG010000359.1:0-2506 GCA_964574075.1 uncultured Owenweeksia sp. | reverse complement strand
TTAGCATTACAGGCGCTACAGTAGGCCTGGGTAAGCGCCTCAAATGGCCTGATGATTATTTTACCCTTTACCAGGCTGTGGATGTTCAGGTGTACAATCTGAATAATTACAATGTTTTTACCGGCACTGACCTGCGCAATGGGCAGGTAAACAATGTGGCCTATAAAATTACGTTGGGCCGTAACAGCACCGATTATCCGATCTATCCGCGCAAAGGGTCGCTGTTTAATATTTCGCTCGAGCTCACTCCGCCCTATTCCTACCTTCCCTTTAGCCCCTATGATGAGGTGGATTACAGCACGGCTACTGATGCCGAGAAATATGAGCGGCTGGAATATTACAAATGGAAGGTGAACAGCAGCTGGTTTACTGAGATATTCCCGAAGACCGTAATTAAGGCAGCCGGTGAGTTTGGCTTCCTGGGTTCCTACAATGACGAGGTTGGCTTACCCCCATTCGAACGCTTTTACCTTGGTGGTGATGGCCTGCAAAACTTTGTACTTGACGGCCGGGAGATTGTCGGCCTTCGAGGCTATCCCAACAATAGCCTGCTTCCGTTTCCTAATGCTAATGGCGGGTCTATTTACAATAAGTTTACGCTGGAGCTAAGGTACCTGATCACGGAGAACCCCAGTGCGCAGATATTTACCCTGGCATTTTTAGAAGCAGGAAACACCTATGAAAATTTCTACGATTATCAGCCGTTTAGATTGAAGAGATCGGCCGGTTTCGGAGTGCGTATTTTTATGCCCATGTTTGGCCTGCTTGGTGTTGATTTTGGCTATGGCTTCGATAATATTCCGGGGGCCTCAACTCCCAGTGGTTTCAATACCCACTTCATTATTGGTCAGCAATTTTAAAATCGATAATTTCGCCCGCTTTATGAAGAGAGCTCTTCTTTTGTTCTTTGGTCTGGTTTTTGGATTTCAGCTGTCAGCCCAGCGTTTTGGCATTGTAGACAGCGAATTGATCCTGACTAAAATACCCGCTTACTCACAGGCTCAGCAACAGCTCGACCAACTTTCTGCGCAATGGCAGGGAGAAGTGGAAGCTTTGCGTTCGGAGATAGAAGCTTTAAGACAAGCCTACACGGCCGAAAAAGTTATCCTTACCGAACAAATGCAGAAGGAGAAGCTCAGCGAAATTGAATCAAAGGAAAAAGCGGCTCGCGAATTGCAACGCACGTATTTCGGACCTGAGGGTGAAGTGTTTAAAAAGAGACAGGAGCTGATAAAGCCAATTCAGGATCAGATATTTAACGCGGTGCAGGATGTAGCCCGCAGGAGAAACCTGGATGTGGTTTTTGATAAGAGCAGTGATCTGATCATCCTCTTCGACAATGAAAAAGCAAACATCAGCGATGATGTGCTGAAGAAACTAGGATACTGAAAATTAGTATAATCGAGAAACCCAATAAAATGAAAAAACCACTTACAGCTTTGGCCCTGGCATTTGCGATGGTGATGAGCCTTGGAGCCTTTGCTCAGAGTAATTCCACTCAAAAGATCGGACATATTAATGCAGATGAACTTTTGCAGATGATGCCCGAAACTAAAGCTGCCCAGGCCGAACTGGAAACCTATGGTCGCCAGCTCGAAAAGGATCTGGGAGATATGGAGAAAGAGCTACAGACGAAAATCCAGACTTTTCGTGACACTGAAGCTGCGATGACCAAGCTAGCCCGTGACACCAAGACCCGTGAGATCCAGGAGTTGCAGGGCCGTATTCAGGAATACAGCATGAGAGCCCAGGAAGACCTGCAAAACAAGCAGGTGGAGTTGTTGACCCCAATTATAGAAAAGGCCACCAATGCAGTACAAAAGGTGGCTAATGACAATGGCTTCTCTTATATCCTGGATTCATCCCAAAGTAAGGCCGTTGTGATCTTTGCCGAAAAAGGCATAGACATAATGCCAATGGTGAAAAAAGAACTTGGATTGCCTTAACCTCCTGAAAAAAGATACTTTTACATCCCGTAGCGTCTGGCGTTGCGGGATTTTTTATTTCTACTGTTTTGAACAAACCTATTGGCATTTTCGACTCGGGAGTAGGCGGACTCACTGTGGCCTCGGCAATAAAGCGGCTCCTGCCCAATGAATCCTTCGTTTACTTTGGTGATACAAAGCACGCACCCTACGGGGATAAGTCCGAGGAAACAATCCGCGAATACTCTGACCAGATCACCCAGTTCCTGCTTTCGCAGGATTGCAAAGCTGTGGTTATTGCGTGTAATACGGCTTCTGCGCTGGCTTATAGTTTCCTTAAAACCAGGTATCCCTCTCTTCCGATAATTAATGTGGTAGATCCCGTGGTGGCTCATGTGGGCGGAAAAATAAATAGTAAGGTGGGCATCATTGCCACCCGTGCTACTACCAAATCCGGTATGTACCGCAAAAAACTAAGAAAGCTGAACCCGAAACTTCAGGTGGTTTCTGCCGCCACACCTTTGCTGGTGGGGGTGGTTGAAGAGGGATTTATGAACACCCGGGTAAGTGCCGGAGCCATA
>CAZNMG010000358.1:0-6441 GCA_964574075.1 uncultured Owenweeksia sp. | reverse complement strand
ATGAATACGAAAGGAATCCAAGATACAATCAGAAAATACCTTCAGTGGTACGATGCAGGTAAACTGGAAAAATTAAAGCCTTTTATGAAGGAGGAGCGCCTGCAATCTTTGAGGGATTTGAAAACCACGGAACTCTCAAAGGAAGAATTACTCGCGGCTCTCAATCTCCAGTTGATGATCCGGGATGCGCGCTCCACGGGATTTGATGATGATGAATTTGACCTGGTATGCAGCAACAACACCTATGAACACATTTATCCTCAGATATTAAAAGACATTATAAAGGAGTTTCAGCGGATTGTAAAACCGGGAGGGGTGAACAGCCACTTCATTGATATGTCCGATCACTTTGCCCACCTCGATGACAGCATCACCATTTACAACTACCTGAAATTTTCAGAAAATCAATGGGGGGTGATTGATAATTCGGTGCAACCGCAAAACCGCATGCGCCTGCCGCAATATGAAGAGATCTACACCGACCTCAATATTGAGATCATGGAGAAGGAGGTGCGGCCGGGAAGCGTTGGAGAGCTTGAGAAAGTGAAATTAAGCTATCCCTACCAGGCCTATTCTCCAGAAGCCGTTGCCATAAGCCATGCCCACCTCGTGAGCAGCAAGTAATTTGTAGAGAAACAAAAAAAGTAAATAGACCTTGAAACTTGGGAAAAGGGCTTCAGTTTGAGACCTTTGCAATAGATAAAAGAAACATGAGCACCATTAAGGAAACACAACAGGAGATAGTTGAAGAGTTTGAGATGTTTGACGACTGGATGCAGAAGTACGAGTATCTGATCGAGCTGGGGAAGTCGCTTCCGCTGATTGACGAAAAATATAAAACCGAGGAGAACATCATTAAAGGCTGCCAGAGCCGCGTTTGGCTTCATGCTGAAAATGATGGTGAGCGGGTGACCTATACTGCCGACAGTGACGCCATCCTCACCAAAGGATTAATAGCGCTGATGGTACGTACCCTGAGCGGCCATAATCCCGGGGATATTATGGATGCGGATATGGGCTTTATAGATGAGATCGGGCTTAAGGAGCACCTCTCACCGACCCGCGCCAACGGGCTGCTGAGTATGATCAAGCAGATGAAGTATTATGCGCTGGCTATGCAGGCGCGGTAGTTGAAGGTTAAAAAAATTGAAAGTTCAAAGTTTGACAAATCTTTAACATTGGACTTTAAACATTAAACTTAAGTATGAAAGACGCAGAATTACAGGCAATAGGCGATCAGGTGGTGGGGGTATTGCGCTCCATTTATGATCCGGAAATACCGGTGGATATTTATGAACTGGGATTGATATATGATGTGCAGGTAAGCACAGCCCAGGATGTTCATATCCTGATGACACTGACTTCACCAAACTGCCCCGTGGCCGAAAGCCTGCCCGAGGAAGTAAAGGAAAAGGTTCGCAGTCTGGATAACGTGAATGATGTGGAGGTGGAAATCACCTTTGACCCCCCCTGGACCAAGGATATGATGAGCGAGGAAGCGATGCTGGAACTTGGGTTTCTTTGAGCTTTACCTCAACGCAGAGCCGCAAAGAACATTGAGTTTCGCAGAGTTCAAATAAGAATGGATCAAATAAGAATCTTATAACCATGAGTGAAATAACTCCATCGGCTCATGAGCCGATACCCAACAAAATAGCCGGCAGCGGCCTCATTACCCTTTCGCTGGAAGATTATTATCCAAAGGGAGAGCGCAGGCATCTGGATATTGCGCCATGGTTATATGAAGGTGTGATTCTCCGCGAAAAGGATTTTCGCGAAAGCGTAAAAAACCACGACTGGAGCCAGTATCGCGATTGTTATGTATCAGTAGCCTGTTCAGAGGATGCCATTATACCCCAATGGGCTTATATGCTGCTGGGTGTAGAGTTGGAGCCAGTTGCCAAAAAAGTGGTTTACGGCACTCCCGAAATGCTGGAAAGCTTACTGATGGAGGAAAGTCTCTCCTCAGTTGATTTCTCCGAATTTAAAGATGAGCGGGTGATTTTAAAAGGCTGCAGCAAACTGCCCATACCCCCCCACGCTTATCTAAATTTCGTGACCCGCCTTAAGCCATATGTCAGAAGTCTCATGTTTGGCGAAGCTTGCAGCACCGTACCGGTGTTTAAGCAGAAGAAGTCTTAGCCAGATCTATATAACTATGGCTGATCCTCAGCACTGGTGTCTTCCTCACCAGTCGCGTTGTTTTCTGTCTCCTCCAGGAGTTGCCGTCCTTCGCTCAGGGCCTCGTTTATTGCCGCATGTACCTCTTCAATAGCTTTTTGTTCTTCAAGCAAAAAATTGCGCATCTCCTCATCGGTAGCTTCTTCGGGTAGCTCAAAGTTGCGCATCCAGTCCATCATACCTTCACTGGCATCAGCAAGATTATTGTAGGCCTCCTTGTAGCGCAGACTGTCTTGCGAGTTTTCCCAATGCTCCTTTAGTTGCCTCTGTACGCGGGCCATCGTGCCCATTTTTGCCATGGCGCTATCATGTACAGCCATTACTTCACCCTTCAGTTCCTCTGTTCCGGGTTTCGCATTTTCAGCGTTTGAATTGGTACCTGCATTTTGGCAGGCAATCGCTATTACAAACAGGCTCAGTAAAACCAAAATACGTTTCATCTCTTTATAATTTTTGTCAAATTTAATGGTAGCCATTAAAAGATGGGGCTTTATTGTTCGTTAAGATTCCTGTTCCCGAAATTTGCCGCATGAAATTGAACACATTCGATTGGCTGAAACTAATATTCCTTGGTCTTATTTTTTGTTCGGGACTGGTTATAGGATACTTTATTCTCAAGCCCGAGCCCTCTCTTCCTATCTATAGCCCCTCTGACCTCGATCCACGGCTGGTGCAGGATAGCCTTCAACGGAAAGGCAGAAATCACCGAACACTACCCTTCAGACTGGTAAACCAGAATGGGGAGACTATTACCGAAAAGAACCTGGAGGGAAAGATCTTTGTGGCCGATTTTTTCTTTACCACCTGTCCAGGTATTTGCAAGGATATGGCCGTACAAAAAAGGAGATTACAGGAAGTATTTAAGGATGATGACCAGTTTGTGCTGGTTTCGCATTCCGTAACCCCTGGCCAGGATTCCGTTCCGGTGATGAAGAAGTATGCCGAACTACAGGGTGCAATCCCCGGAAAATGGGAATTGCTCACCGGTGATAAACCTCAGATCTATAAACTTGCCCGCGAATCATACTTTGCCGTGCTCGATGAAGGCGGTAAGGGTGATGAGGCCGATTTTATCCACACCGAGAACTTTGTGCTGGTGGATATCCAAAAGCGGATCCGCGGCTTTTATGATGGCACCTCCGAAGAGGATGTCGATCGCCTGATCAATGATATTAAGATCCTGAAAGCTGAGGAATAGCTGCCTATAGTGCCGGAGTCCTCAAAGCGAATTGGGAGGAGTATTTACTATTGAGATTTGTTTGAATTCCAAACTTCTAATTCTTAAAAAACCACAATTTTACTAGGTATAGTGTGCAGATACCAATTCTCTAAAATCCCTTACTTACCACTCTGCCTGCATCTTCATCTTCTTCACCCTTTCTTCCATTGTTTCAGATGTCAGCCTTTCCCGCGATAAGCGATCTACCATAATCGGGAAAGAAAAGGGTGATGGTTTCTGCAGCTCCTTTATCAGGATTGTTTGCGAATTTATTCTCTCCAATGCCAGCCGTAGCCGGCCCTCCTCCAGCTGAAAATCGAGGGCTTCCTCGTAAGCCTGCTGTAGCAAAAGATTGTCGGGCTCGTAATCATTAAACACATTAAAAATAAGCTGGGTGGAACTCTGCAGATGCCGATCCTTTACCGGCTGTCCCGGATACCCTTTAAACACCATTCCAGTAATGCTAGCAATATCGCGGAAACGTCTGCGGGCCATTTCAACGGCATTGATACTTTGAAGGATATCGCTCCGCAGATCCTTAAGGGTAAATACGTCCGAATCCACAGCCTCCTCAATGGGAATAGGCGAATCGGCCAATAGCTCAAACCCGTAATCATTAAGGGCAATGGAAAAACTTAGCGGCTTAAAGAGCGAGATGCGATAGGCCAGAACGGTGGCCATTCCCTCGTGTACCAGGCGTCCTTCAAAAGGGTAAAAGAAAACATGATAGCCTTCGCGGCTTTTGAATTTCTCGATCAGAAATTCGGATTTATGCGGAATAGCGGAGCGCTCGCGTTGCAATTGAAACAGCGGCTCAATTAATTGTAGCTCAGGATCAGTTCGTTTAGCAACAAAAGCCTCATCGAGTTTGATGCGAAGCATGGCTCCCATTTTTGCAGAAAGCGGCATCCGGCTACCCGACCAGCTCGCCACCTTTCCGCCTTTGGATTTTGAAAGCCGCACATGTGCCTCCATTCCGCGGATGCGGATCAGCTCCAGGGTACGCCCGGCAAAAAAGAACACATCACCCGGTTTAAGCCGCGAAAGGAAATGTTCCTCCAGCGTACCAAGGTATCCGCCCGACTGGAACTTCACCTTTAATGCCGCATCACCTACTATGGTTCCGATACTCATACGATGGCGCATGGCAATCCTCCGGCTGGTTACCTGGTATAGACCTTCATCTGTTTCTTCCACCTTGTGAAATTCATCATAACCGGAAAGCGACTTACCTCCTGAAGTAATGAAATCAAGGCACCACTGCCATTCCTCCTCCGAAAGGGACTCGTAGGAAAAGGTGGTTTTCACTTCCCGAAAAAGCTCGCGGGCATTAAAGCCTTCCGAAACAGCAAGGGTAACCATGTACTGGATCAGCACATCAAAGGAGCGGACATAAGGGGTTCTGTCCTCCACCATTTCCTCCTTTATAGCCTGGCGAAGGGCAGCAGCCTCCACCAATTCCAGGCTGTGGGTGGGCACAAAATAGATACGGCTCGTGGCACCCGGGCTGTGGCCGCTGCGCCCTGCACGTTGCATAAACCGTCCTACCCCTTTGGGGCTTCCCACCTGGATAATGGTTTCAACAGGACGGAAATCCACACCTAAATCGAGGCTTGAGGTGCAAACCACCACTTTGAGTTGGCCGGTGTAAAGAGCGTCCTCCACCCAAAAACGCAGATCGCGGCTGATGCTGCCGTGATGCATCGCTATTATGCCGGCAAGCCCGGGCTCAGCATCTAATAGCCGCTGGTACCAGATTTCGGATTGAGAGCGCGTGTTGGTAAAGATCAGTGTGGTTTGGCTCTTTTCAATAATGGGAAGTACCTTCTTCAGCATTTTAATGCCGAGATGACCCGCCCAGGGGAGGGTTTCAATTTCATCGGGAAGTAGGGTCTCTACTTCAATTTTCTTTTTGATGTTGGCTTTAATAGCCAGTGGTGCGTTCAGTGTGGTTACTCCCCTTTCGGGTGCCGGGGGGCTGACCTCTCCCCGGCCCTCTCCTGAAGGGAGAGGGAGTTGCCCCATCAGCACCTGCATGGCTTCATCCATATTTCCGATGGTTGCCGATATCCCCCAGGTCATCAACCCCGGGTTCATTCCGCGCAAACGCGAAAGCGCCAGTTCCATTTGCACCGCTCTTTTGCTGCCCATCAATTCGTGCCACTCATCCACCACCACACATTCCAGGTTTTTAAAGGTCTTAGGATAGCCTTTGGTAGCCAATAGCAAGTGCAGGCTTTCGGGGGTGGTTATAAGAATATTTGGCATTTCCTTTTGTTGCCTGGCGCGATTGGCAGATGATGTATCCCCGGTACGCACACCCACGGTCCAATCCAACCCCATACCCTCAATGGCCCGCTCTGCCGATTGATGGATCTCCTTGGCCAATGCCCGGATGGGCGTAATCCAGATGGCGCGCAATCCTTTCCCCTGCTTTCGAGAAAGTAGAATCGGTACCATCAGCGAATACGTTTTACCGCTGCCTGTGGGGGCATTTACAATTCCTGACTTTCCTTTCGCGTAAGCGTGCCATGCTTCCTTTTGGAATGGAGCCACCTGCCAGCCAAGGCTGGCGAACCATTTATCAGCTTCAGGGAATAATTTTTTAGATACTGATTTAGCCAAAGGATTGATGTTTCGTTTTCTACAAACCTGATGGTAAAGGTAAGGTTGAGTAGTGGGTATAGTAAAGACTCTATGGTTGCAGTTTATTTTTTTAATGTTTAAACATTTATTTATTAAATTTGGGATTAAAATTTCCACATCATGCGCAAAATAAAAGCCATCCATAAGGCCGTAAGTGCACGTGTTGAGGACCTGATCACCTT
Organism: uncultured Owenweeksia sp.; assembly: GCA_964574075.1. Classification (GTDB taxonomy): domain Bacteria; phylum Bacteroidota; class Bacteroidia; order Flavobacteriales; family Schleiferiaceae; genus Owenweeksia. The sequence goes on along the minus strand of CAZNMG010000358.1, from coordinate 213 downwards.
CCGTGCGATGCCCGTCTCCACGGTAAATCACATCGATCCTTTTCTGTTTCTGAACCACCACGGTCCCCAGACTTTTGGTCCAAACAACAACGGCCTGCCCTTTGGACCCCACCCTCATCGCGGTTTTGAAACACTCACTTTTGTAATTGATGGGGATGTGGTACACAAGGATTCGGGTGGTGGAAGTGACCGCATAACTGCCGGGGGTGTACA
>CAZNMG010000357.1:0-2782 GCA_964574075.1 uncultured Owenweeksia sp. | reverse complement strand
GCCACTGGGTGAAGTTCTCTTTTTTGTGGTAATTCCTTATTGCTGTGTGTTTTTATATGAGGTGATGAATTATTACTTCCCCCATAACCCCCTGCAAAGCCACAGCAGATCTATCAGCAATTTTGTAATGGCCTTTGCGGCTACATTGGCCGTCATATTTTATGACCGGTGGTACACGTTCCTGACCTTTTCCTTTCTCACCATTCTTATTTTTCTGCATATAAGGGTGTGGAAGAGCCAATGGTTAGGGCGGTTTTACCTTGCCTTCCTCGTTATTTTAATCCCATTCTTTGTGGTGGACGGAATCCTTACCGGTACAGGGCTTCAAGAAGAAGTTGTATGGTATAACGATATGGAAACTATGGGCATTCGCATGCTTACAATCCCCTTGGAAGACATTTTTTATGGAATGCTACTTATACTCTGCAACGTGACCCTGTATGAATTTCTGAAAAGTAAGAGAGGGCGAAGAAATCAGGATACAACGACTGAATAAGGTTCCTTCTCAATCTGCACCTCTACATGTTCTACCAGGCTCGTGGAAAGGGAAATCCCTTTGAAATCCGCCTTTACGGGAAAGCTTTTATGACTTCGGTCTACCAGCACCACCGTTTTTATTTGTTTTACGTGATAGTCCAGAAAATAGCGGACGCCATAAATGAGGGTGGAGCCGCTGTTTAATACATCATCTACCACTATCACACTTTTGTCTTCAAGGCTACGGTCCGATTGAAACTCAGGGCTTTTGCCCAGGGGATCTTTTTTGTTTACCACAATGCGGATGAGTTGAACCTTGATCGGGGAGATCTCTTCAAGTTTTTTTGCCAGTAGTTCGGCCAGAAGAAATCCACTGTCTGCAATTCCTGCAAGAATAAGTTCCTGGGTTTCTGCATGAGTTTCATAGATCTGCCAGGCTATTCGTCTGATTCGATCGGTTATTTGGCGGTGACTCAGAACTTCTGTGGTTGTGTGCGGCATTAACTGTGGCATTTAAAGCAAAAGTAAATAAGCAGATCGGGAAATTGGCAAATTAACAGATTACTCTCATTAGCAAATTACCCCATTAGCACATTAGCAGATTCCGCTATTAGCACATTATCCCATTAGCGTATTACCTTTGCGCCCCTATGGGTGATATTGACTGTATCTCTTACCGTGACACCGGCTACTTTTCGGAGCTTATTTGCGATTATCTCGAACAGAAGCCTGAATTGCAGAACTTTTATAACCGCTTTCCCACACTGGAGAATTTTCAGTCACAGATAGAGGAGAAGGGCAATTTCCCTACTGAAAACCGGGAAGTGCTGGTGCAGGTTTTAAAGCAGCAATACGAGCTTCTGCAAAAGCAGGATTTGAATACAGAAGCTTCTCTTTTTAATATTCAACTTCTTTCCGAATTAAACACCTTTACGGTAACCACCGGCCATCAGCTCAATATTTTCACCGGACCTCTTTACTTTTTATACAAAATTGTAAACACCATTAATCTTGCGCGCAAGCTTCAAAGTGCTTACCCGGGTTATCATTTCGTGCCGGTGTACTGGATGGCCTCCGAAGATCATGACTTTGAGGAGATCAACTTCATTAACCTGAAGGGCAAACGCTTTCAATGGCAGCGGGAATTTGCAGGACCTGTAGGGAGATTCGATACGCAAAGCATTAAACCGGTTATTGATGAATTGGAAGCCCTGCTCGGTCCCGGCTCACGGGCTGCTGAACTTACCCGCCTTTTTCGCAGGTGTTACATGAACAACAAGAATCTCGCTGATGCCACGCGGCAGGTAGTACACGAGTTGTTTGGTGCGGAAGGACTGGTGATTATTGATGGTGATGATCCTCAGCTAAAAAAACTGGCCGCTCTCTTTTTTGAAAGGGATCTGTTTGGCGAATCGATTCATGCGAAAGTCGAAGAATCGACTAATAAACTGGAAGAGTTGTATTTCGGGCAGGTGCACCCCAGGGAAATAAACCTGTTCTACATCAAGGATAACCTGCGGGAGCGTATCGAAAAAAAGGGAGATCAGTGGCTGGTTCTTAATACTAAATTGTTTTTTAGCGAAAACGAACTGAGGCGCGAACTGGAAAACCATCCGGAGCGGTTTAGTCCCAATGTAGTGTTGAGGCCATTGTACCAGGAACTTATCCTGCCAAACCTCGCCTACATAGGTGGAGGAGGAGAATTGGCTTACTGGCTGCAGCTAAAGGATATGTTTGACCACCTGGCTGTACCTTTCCCTATGCTTGTGCTGCGAAACTCGGTGTTGTGGGTAGATGCCAAACGACAAAGGAAACTATCCGAGCTCGGTTTGCAGGTGGTAGATCTTTTTCAGCCCTTGCACGAGTTGAAGAAGAAATATGTAAAAACCCATGCTCCGGTTGATCCTGAGTTGGACCCTTACGAGAAGAAGCTGAAGCAGATGTTTGACGACCTGGAAGAAGTAGCGAACCTTACCGACAGGAGCATGCTGGGGGCAGTAAATGCACAGCGGCAAAAGCAGCTTAATGGCCTTGAAAACCTCAAAAAGAAGTTAATACGGGCTGAAAAACGCAGGCAAAGTGAGTCGATGGATAAACTGGAAAAAGTATATTTTTCGTTATTTCCCAATGAAAGCCTGCAGGAGCGCCATAACAACCTGAGCCCGTACTTCTGCGAGTATGGGGAAGATTTTATCCAGATCTTATTCAGAAAACTGGATCCTCTTGATTTCCGGTTCAGAATCATCAAAGCCGATTAATTCTCAGAATGGAAAATTAACACATTAGCACATTAGCACATTCGAGG
>CAZNMG010000356.1:0-2800 GCA_964574075.1 uncultured Owenweeksia sp. | reverse complement strand
GATTTTAAAATCTTTGGCTTGGCTTTTTTTTGCCTCAGTACTTGGTTTTCCTGTGGCTTCCCCTAGTACCAACTGATTGGCAGCCCTAACTAAAATAACATTTTCCTTTTTTCCTCCCTAGATTTCCAAAAGTGTGTTTGCGGCCAAATGGGCCTAAGGTCCACGTTTTAATTTCACCCAAAGGTCATTTAACCCAACTTGGCCCTAATACCCTTTATTCCATAAATTTTTGTAGAATTAATGGCGTTTAAAGGCCATACGGCGTGTTTTTAGGTTGATTTTCCATTTGTAGTGATGTACGGTGGTTGTTTATTTCATTCCCTTTCCCTATCTTTGGGACATGTTCATCAGGGAAGTCAAAAAACAACGGAGCAAAGATGCCAAAGCCTTCTACCAGTACAACCTGGTACAAACCTCCAGGATCGAAGGCAAAGTGAAACAAAAAGTAATCCTCTACCTTGGCTCCGACCCTTTGCTGGCCGACATGGAAAACCGGAAAACAATCCTCAACATACTGAAATCCAGAATTTTCCAGCAGGATTCCCTCTTCCCGGAGGATGCCCCCCTACCGCTTCAAAAACTCACCGAATCACTCTATGAAAAATACCTGATCAAATACGGGGAACCTGCTCCCGATCAGGTTTCCATCCCCCCGGCACCGGAAAAAGCCGAAATGCACCAGGTGGACATCAAAGGACTTGAAATAAGCGATGTGAAAAATTTCGGTGCCGAACATCTGTGCAGGCAGGTCACCGACAAGCTCAGGCTCAGAGAATGCCTGGAGCGTGCGGGCATCAAAGGCAAACAGGCCGACAAAGCCCTGATCGCCATCGTGGCACGGGCTGTTTTTTCCTCCTCCGAGCATAAGACCGCCCGGCAACTGGACATGAACAGCGAACTGGCGGCATGCTTCAACTACCGGTTGCCCATCACCCACAAACAGCTTTATGCGGTTTCCGATGTGCTTTTTTCACACAGGGACAAAATCGACAGGTTCCTCTATGAGCGGATTACCGGATTGTTTGACATCCGGGACAAGCTGGTCATCTTTGATATCAGCAACACCTATTTTGAAACAGGCAAGCAGGGCAGTAACCTGGCCGCTTATGGGAGGAGTAAAGAAAAAAGAAGTGATGCGCCACTGGTTGTGTTCACCGGAGTGATCAATGCCCAGGGCTTTATCCGCCACTCCCGCATCTATGAGGGCAACAAAGCAGACCCGGACACACTTTCCGATATGATCGCGGACCTGGGCGGGCACAGTGACCCCAACGCCAAAAAGACGGTCGTCATAGATGCGGGGATCGCCTCGGAAGACAACCTGACGCTGATCAGGGAGAAAGGGTATGATTATGTGTGCGTGTCCCGCAAACGGATAAAGGATTACCCGACGGCCCGGGATGGCAGCACGGTAAAAACCGTTTCCCAGTTGACAGACCGGGACAGGAACAGAGTGGAACTGTCGGTTTTTCACCCCGAGGGCCATGCAGATACCTGGATGTATGTACAAAGTGACGCTAAGCGGAAAAAAGAAACCTCCATGACAGAGAAGCTCTCACAACGCTTCGAAGAAGAACTGGAGTCGATCAAAGGAGCCCTGTCCAAAAAAGGGGGCACCAAGAAAGTGGAAAAGGTATGGGAACGCATCGGGCGGGCAAAGGAAAAGCACAACCGGGCATCGGCAGGGTATGAGGTGTCCGTGGAGCAGACCGAAGGCACAGCTACGGACATCAGCTGGCGGCCAAAGACATCACCTGTCAGGGAGGGGAAGGAAAAGGGGGTCTACTTTCTGCGCACCAGCTATAAAGACCCCGGCGAGAAGGAGCTGTGGGATATTTATAATACCATCAGAGAAGTGGAATCCACCTTCAGGTGCCTGAAGTCAGACCTGCAGATCAGGCCTGTCCATCATCAGAAAGACGGGCGCGTCGAAGCACATATATACCTCACCCTACTCGCTTACCAACTGGTCAACACCATCCGCCACATGCTCAAAGGGAAAGGCATCCATCACGACTGGAGCAACATCAAACGCATCATGTCCACACAGACCATTCAGACCATCGAGCTGCCCACGGATAAAAAAACCATCCATCTGAGAAAGCCCTCAAAGCCTATCAGGGAAGCCCAACAGATCTACCAGGCCACGGGATGTACAGATACGCAAAAGGCAATCAAAAAATATGTAGTGTACCACTAAATATCTAACTTCCTAATTATCTGCAAGATAATTCTTCTAATAGCCAAGTTGGGCTAATCATCCTCCCAAAAATACTTGGGGTCAAATCCCTCTACTTCGTATTTCAGGAAGAATTCCTCCAGCTCCTCTTTGAAAGAAACATTTTGATGATGTGATTTTTGATCTTCGATGTATTTTTCAACAACTTTTACTTTTGAACTACTGACCGAAAATGCAGCGTAACCTATTTGCCATTTAAAATTGCGTATGCCCTTTTCCTTCACCCATTTGGAAGATGCCTTTTTTACATTTTCAACCACCTTTGCAAGAGCCTGGTTTTTGGATAACCTAAAGAGAATATGAATATGGTCTGGAACAGAATTGATCTTAAGAGCGGGACTATCAAATTTTTTTAATATTCCCGCCATATAAGCATGAAGCGTTGGCTCTATATCCTCCTGTATCAAAGGAAGTCTCCCCTTAGTACCGAAGATGAGGTGGAGGTAATTTTGTGATAGTGATTGTCCCATATCTATTGTGCCAGCCCTTCAGGCTGGACTTTTCTAAATCGATTCTAGCCTTGGGGCGGTGCCCCAAGTTCTGGTGTGTAAGCCCTTCAGG
>CAZNMG010000355.1:0-8504 GCA_964574075.1 uncultured Owenweeksia sp. | reverse complement strand
TCTTTTTCGGATTGCGGGTGTTGTCGTCATTCTCAGCTCCCGGACCGTTCACTTCATCAAACTCCTCCCCGAAATAGTGGAGCAGGAATTTTCTCCGGTTCATGGAGGTCTCGGCATAGGCCACTACCTCCTGTAGCAGTTGCATTCCCACTTCCTGCTCGGAAACGGGCTTACCGTGGAGAAATTTCTCCAGTTTTTCCACGTCCTTGTAGGCGTAAAAAGCCGTGCAGATTCCCTCACCACCATCGCGCCCTGCGCGGCCGGTTTCCTGGTAATAGCTTTCGAGGCTCTTGGGCATATCATAGTGGATAACAAAGCGCACATCCGGCTTGTCAATCCCCATACCGAAGGCGATGGTTGCAACAATCACATCCACTTCCTCCATCAGGAAATCATCCTGGTGCTTCACACGTGCCTTGGCATCGAGCCCGGCATGATAGGGAAGGGCTTTTATGCCATTCACCTGCAGTGTTTGAGCCAGTTCCTCCACCTTTTTACGGCTCAGGCAGTAAATGATACCGCTCTTGCCCATGTGCTGCTTTATAAAGCGGATAATGTCGCGATCTACATTTTTGGTTTTGGGGCGTACCTCATAATAGAGGTTAGGACGGTTAAATGATGCCTTAAAGACATTGGCATCGTCCATTCCCAGGTTTTTCTGGATGTCGCCCTGCACCTTGGGTGTTGCCGTGGCAGTGAGGGCAATTACCGGCTTTCGCCCGATGGCATTTATGATGCTCCGCAAGTTGCGGTACTCTGGGCGGAAGTCATGTCCCCACTCCGAAATACAATGGGCTTCGTCAATGGCAAAAAATGAGATGTCACTGTTTTGCAGAAACTCCACATTTTCTTCCTTGGTAAGAGATTCGGGAGCTACATAGAGCAGCTTGGTACGGCCGCTGGTGATATCAGCTTTTACCTGGTCGGTCTGTCCTTTGGTAAGGGATGAATTAAGCACATGGGCTATTCCTGTCTCTTCCGAAATGCCCCGCAGGCTGTCTACCTGATTTTTCATGAGGGCGATAAGAGGCGATACTACTATGGCACACCCCGGCTGCATAAGCGCGGGCAGTTGGTAACAAAGGGATTTTCCACCTCCGGTAGGCATGATCACGAAAGTGTCCTGTCCTTCTATTATGCTGTTGATTACGGCTTCCTGGTTTCCCTTGAACTTACCAAAACCAAAATATTTTTTGAGTTCCGCTGCGGGATTTAATGTTCTCGTTTCCAATTCTGTCATTTTCTTTCTACAATCCTAAAGATAGCATAAACGCAATAGTGCAAAAAAAATTCTGCCATTCTTTCAGGGAAGGGTTATCACGTAAAGTAAGAGTTGAACTTTGTTGATTTTCAGTTGAATACTGAAGATTTTGCAATTGAAGCAAATATCGTAAGTAAAATGCGGATGCGCTAAAAAAATAACAAATATTATGCACGGCTAACAAACTTTCGGATTTGGAGCAGGGGTGTTGGGTCTGGCTCGGCTCGTTCCAAAATTTCTCTGACCTTTGCGCGAATTTTATTTTTGCCGAATGGCTGAGAAGAACAGGGGAGAGATGTCTTTTTTGCAACACCTTGAGGTTTTGCGCTGGCACCTGGTGCGGTCGAGTATTGCCATCATACTTTTCGGTTCCATTGCTTTTGTGGCGAAGGGATTTTTGTTTGATGTGCTGATCTTTGGCCCCAAGCATCCCGACTTTATCACTTACCAACTTTTTTGCAGTGCCACACAATGGCTGGGCACGGCTGAGCTGTTTTGCCTGGATGAGATGCCCTTTGATCTTTTGAATACTAAAATGGCGGGGCAGTTCAGTACTCATATCTGGGTTTCCCTCATAGCGGGTTTTATTCTCGCTTTTCCCTATCTGATATGGGAGATCTGGCGGTTTGTTAAACCCGGGTTGCACCAGCAGGAGGTAAAATACTCCCGGGCCATTCTCATTTTTGCAGCTTTGCTTTTTGCCCTGGGGGTTTTGTTTGGCTATTACCTGATCGTTCCCCTGTCGGTTCAGTTTTTGGGAACCTATACCGTAAGCAGTGAGGTCACTAATTTTATTGATCTTGTTTCATACATCAGCACGGTATCCACGGTCACCCTTGCCACGGGTATCATCTTTGAATTACCAGTCATCGTTTACTTTCTAGCCAAAATAGGTTTACTTACACCTCAGTGGATGCGGCAATACAGGAGGCATGCTTTTGTAGCTATCCTTATCCTCTCGGCCATTATAACGCCTCCTGATATTTCAAGCCAGGTATTAGTGTCGCTGCCTATCATCCTTTTATATGAGGTAAGTATCCGTATTTGTGCCCGGGTGGTAAGAAACCAGGAAAGGGCGATGCTTCGTGCTGCAACCAAAAAGTAGGTATCAATATTGCTAAAATGAACCCTTCATGAAGTTAAGAGCTGAACAAATAGTAAAGAAATACCGCAGCCGCACCGTGGTGAAGGGTGTAAGCTTTGATGTAAACCAGGGGGAAATTGTGGGGTTGCTGGGGCCTAATGGTGCCGGGAAGACTACTTCCTTTTATATGGTGGTGGGGCTTATAAAGCCAAACGAAGGTCATGTGTATCTCGATGATGAAGAGATCACCCGCTTCCCGATGTATAAGCGGGCTCAAAAGGGAATCGGATACCTGGCACAGGAAGCTTCGGTTTTCAGAAAGCTTTCTGTAGAGGAAAATATAATGGGTGTGCTTGAAATGTCGGGGAAAAGCAAAGCGGAGCAGAAGGAAAAGCTGGAAAGTCTGTTGGAGGAATTTGGTTTGCAGCACATTCGCAAAAGCCGGGGCGATCTTCTTTCCGGAGGGGAGCGCAGGCGTACCGAAATAGCCCGCGCCCTGGCAGTGGATCCCAAGTTTATATTGCTGGATGAGCCCTTTGCAGGTGTTGATCCCATTGCAGTGGAAGATATCCAGGAGATCGTGGCTTCGCTCAAAGACAAAAATATTGGCATCCTTATTACCGATCACAACGTACAGGAAACCCTCGCCATTACGGATCGCACGTATCTCATGTTTGAGGGAAAGATCCTCAAATCAGGCTCAGCCGAAGAGCTTGCTGAAGATGAGCAGGTACGCAAGGTTTACCTGGGTAAGAATTTTGAACTGCGAAAAAAGCGGGCAAGGGTTATCCGGAAGGATTAGCAGGCCGCTTTACAACTTTACTTTGCAGCCGCTCTCCTGAGCCGGTCATTGATGGCTCGCCCTAATCCTACATCAGGAAACTTTTCGGCCAGTATTATTTCCACATCTTCATGCGCCAGTTCGCGCAGACTTTTGAAGAGGTTGGCCGCAGCTTCTCTGAGATCACCTGCCGGTGAAAGCACTTTTTGATTTTTTGGAGCAAGACCGCTGATGCTGTTGCGGAAGGTTATGACCGCTGTCTTTTGGGTACCATTTCGGGCAAGGAGCTCTTCAATATTTCCAACCAAAAGCCTTTTCCCGGGGGAGTAATGTGAACTGAGCATTCCCGGGGCAGTGGGATTACTGGAGGAGTTTTGCACTTCAATGGGACCTGTGATCTCCTCAATCTCCTCCTTTGCAAGCCCACCAAGCCGCAGTATCTTCGGCTCGTCCGTGCTCAGATCAATGATCGTGGATTCGATGCCCACCTCGCATGGGCCACCATCGAGAATATAAGGAATCTTACTCCCAAGTTGATCATTCACATGGGCCGCAGTAACCGGGCTTACAAATCCAAAAGGATTGGCACTTGGTGCAGCCAGAGAAAGCTGAGATTGAAGGAGCAATTCCCGCGTAAGCGGATGCCGGGGGAAACGGATGCCTACCGTGCTGTGGCCGGAGGTTACGATTCCGGGAACAGCTTCAGTTTTCGGGAGAATATAGGTCACCGGCCCCGGACTGAAGGCTTCATATAATTGATGAAAAAGTTTAGGTACAATGGTGCAGAGCCGGGACAATTGCTCCTTGTCGTAAAGATGAACGATCAGCGGGTCAAATCTGGGGCGGTTCTTTACCTCAAAAATGGCAGCCACAGCATTTGGATCAAAGGCATTGGCTGCCAGCCCATAAACCGTTTCGGTGGGAATAGCAACTAGTTTGCCTTCTTTGAGAAGTGCAACAGCCCTGGTAATATCAGTTCCGGTTTGTGCCAATGCGGCAAAGGTAATGGGAAAGGATTCAGAAAAGAATGAAGACAATGAGGGTGGAAAAAAGCAGGAAAATGACGAATGAGGGTATAATCAGAAGGTTGAGGAGAATGAATTTTAACAACGTCTTCCCGGTGCCTTGTCGGTAAAATTTCTTCATCGCCATAAAAAGGTATGCTGCAAAAATAACAGCGACTATTACCATCAGGGTGTCATTAACTTCCCAGGGCATAACGAAAGCCATCAGGATGAAAAAGACTGACTGCAAGTAGAAGGTAAAAAAGAGATGCTCGGGATAATAAAATGGCCTTCGTACATACAGAAGCTTAAGCAACAGGGCAAGTATTGGCAGAAAAAGAAAAAGCACCCAAAACAGCTTGGAAAATAAATATTCGTTGAATTCATCCTGGTCGAACTCAATTATTTTAACAGATTGTGCATATAGAAATCGATGGTACAAGTTGTTCTTCAGATGTAGGGAATCAAGGGCCTGCTCCACTGAAAGATCTTTATTTCCCTCATAAAAATCAGTCATCGCCTCTATCTTATCTGCCATTCCGGAGGAGTCAGTAGCCGCGTTATGCTCTGTAACTTCTTCGGTGGTAAGGCTATCTGCAACTGTTTCCTCAAGACTATCTGCAAGTGCAGTTGCTTCGTCATTCTCCTCTCTATTTATCTGAGCCAGGTTGAGGGAGCCCTCTGAAATTTGAATGACGGAAAGAAGAAGAATGGAGCTTAAAAAATAAATGCGCACGGGGTTCATATACTTTGCGCGCTTCCCTTCGATGTACTCCCTCGGCACCTTCCCCGGAAAACGGAAGAGGGTGTGGAGTGTGCGGAAGAACCGCCCATCAAAGGCGAAGAGATTGGTTACACTCTCTGAAAGAACATAGGAAAGGGTGAGCCTGCGGCCATCATTTTTCTGGCCACAGTTAGGGCAGAAGTTTTCATCCTGCAGCGGTTGCTGGCAGTTAAGGCAGTGGTCGGTCTTTTTTGGTTTTGATTTCAATCAAATCAGTAAAGGTCGTCAGAGGTGAGCTCCCCAAATCCAATCAGCCTGTCATATCGCTCTCCTACTTCACGGTTATAAACCAGTATCTGGTATGTATTTTCAGTTTCCCAATGGCTTCCTTCAATTACGGTAATATCTGCCTGCGGGGGATCACTGCTGTACACGGCATACATATAATTATAATACCCCTGTTTCAGCAGGGCTTTGGTTCGATAGGCATTTCGGGTGTAATCGTATTTCAGTTTATACTCGGGGAGGAGCTTCCAATCCGTAAACCGGCCGAAGAGGTATACATCACTGCTTTCTAGGGGAGCGGGATATTCCAGCAGGAAATCCACATAGGTATAATCGGCTTCGGTAGAAGAGTTGGTAGCATCGAGCCTGCGGACCACATATTGCCCGTTGATATCGAAGTTCACGGCATAGTTGGATATGGTTCGTGGCACATCAGCTTTAAGAAAGGCGGTATAAACACTGTCCCGTTCAATGCGGCTTACATTCTGCGTAAGGGACTGCAGGTTCTTGAGGTCAAAAAAACGGTATTCATTACCCCCGGCAAAGGTGTTTTCCTTATCGTATTGATAAAGAAGCTGGCCGTTTTGTAAAAATTGTGGCTTAAGGTCAGGGATGGCATTGTCCCAGCGCTGGTTTTTCATCAGCCAAACCTTAAGGTCGGTAAAGGGGTTTTGTATCATGTAATCGGTGTGGGAGACTACAAAATCCACCTCCTGCCGCACATTTATATATTCCACCCGCGAAGGCCGTTTTACCACCCCTCCAACTGATACCCGTTCCTCATAAACCATAAATCTCCGGGTAAGGACCAGATCACTTTCGTCACCCGCCACATAAACCTTAAGGAGGTAGTTCCCTGACTTCAACAGGCGCATATCGCCACTGGGTATCACCACTTCGTAATTGGTGTAGGGGATGAGGGCGTTTATGGAATAGTCGTACTCCGTAATAAAGGCTTCCTGAAAATTGGCGATGTACTCCTGCTTCAAAAGGTTGGAAGGGGTCCAGTCGGCATTGCAATGAATAATGGTATAACTCATATTCATATAGTCGGCAAAGAGATCATCAAATGTAAGCAACAGCCGCTCGCCACTGGTGAGGCTTATTACAGGCATGGACAGGTCATCATCAAGCGGATGAAATTTTACCGTTCGGATACCGGCTTTATAGATGTGGTCCTCATACAGCATCTCGCCTTGCTGGTAGTATTCATCCAGGACGTATTGAGCTGATACTGAGTATGTGGTGATGCAGATGAGGGTGAGGGTGAGAATGCTGTGAAGGATGGGTTTCATTTATAGGAACAATCTGTTAGTAAGCCTTTTTTAAAAGCGATTAATGAGTAACTTTGCGCGCTGTTTAGAAGAGCTCTAAATAGTATAATATATAAAGTCAAACAGCGGCACTTCCTTAATTTTGCCGCCAATTTAAGCTAGAATTTTTTGATTCTACCATAATGTCAGACACAATCAAGATCAAGCGTGGCGTTGACATTAGGCTGCAAGGCAAAGCCGAGCAGATATACGCTAACGCTGAAATATCGGAAACATTTGCTCTAAAACCCACTGATTTTGTTGGAATCCGCACCAAACTCTCTGTAAGAGAGGGCGATGAGGTAAAAGCCGGATCCACAATTCTCTTCAATAAGGACCGACCAGATGTAAAGATCACTTCACCAGTAAGCGGTGAGGTGGTTGAAATTGTTCGCGGTGCCAAGCGAAAATTGTTGGAGGTAAAAATTCTTGCCGACAAGGAGATCCGCTATGAAGACTTTGGCAGTGGCGATCCGAAGAGCCTGGGCGAAGAAGCTGTGAAAACCAAAATGCTCAACTCCGGGTGCTGGCCGCTGCTGAAGCAGCGCCCTTACAATATTGTAGCCAACCCCGAGCGCAAGCCCAAGGCCATTTTTATTTCATGCTTCAATTCAGCACCACTTGCACCCGATATGGATTTTGTGGTGCATGGCCTGGAAAAGGAATTCCAAACCGGCATTGATGCGCTTTCGCAACTCACCGATGGTATGATCCATTTAGGGGTGGATGCGAAAACCAATCCTTCAAGTGTCTTTACCTCCTGCAAGGGGGTGAAGATTCACCGGTTCAAAGGCCCGCATCCTGCAGGAAACGTAGGGGTGCAGATCCATCATATTGATCCTATTGACAAGGGCGATATCGTGTGGACCCTTAATCCCCAGGATGTGATCATCATTGGCCGCCTCTTTCTTAGCGGCAAATTTGATCCGCAGCGTAATGTGGCCGTTACAGGTTCAGAAGTACAAAAGCCCCGTTATTTCAAGGTGCTAATGGGATCATCCGTAAAGCCCATGCTCGCAGATAATGTGACCAATGGCAACAACCGCGTGATCAGCGGTAATGTGCTTACCGGTGAACATATTAAATCCGATGGCTACCTCGGCTTTTATGCCGACCAGGTAACTGTAATACCGGAGGGAGATCATGACCAGTTTTTTGGATGGATCGCTCCCAATCTTGACCGGTTCAGCATTTCACGGACACTCTTTTCGTGGTTGCAACCCGGAAAATATTATAAGCTCGATACGGCCATGAACGGGGAAGAGCGTGCCTTTGTGATGACGGGGGAGCTCGAAAGGGTATTTCCCTTTGACATCTATCCCATGCAACTGGTGAAATCCATAATGGTGAAAGACATAGAAGCTATGGAAAACCTTGGTATTTATGAAGTGGTGGAGGAGGATATGGCGCTTTGTGAAGTGATCTGTACCTCCAAAGTGCCCTTACAACAGATCATGCGTGAAGGCCTGGACTTGATGCAGGACGAGTTGGGAGATTAACCACTAAATGGAGGTAAACCGTTTTGTTTGGTGAGGAAAAATAAGCCAGGAAAAAAAGTCGATTAAGGAATGAAAATTTTTAAGAATCTTTTAGAAAGCGTTAAACCTCATTTTGAAGAGGGAGGTAAGCTTGAGAAACTCTACCCTGTGTACGATGGTATGGCTACCTTTTTATTTGTGCCGGGCCATACCACCCACACTGGTGCTCATATTCGTGATGCTGTAGATCTTAAGCGCACCATGATCACCGTGGTTATTGCCATGGTGCCTGCGCTGCTCTTCGGAATGTGGAATGCCGGCTACTGGCACTACGATGCCCTAGGCATGAATGATGCAGTTGGCTTCTGGGACCAGTTTCTTTTCGGTGCCGGAAAAATCCTTCCAATGGTTATTGTCTCCTATGCGGTAGGATTGGGTATTGAGTTTGGATTTTGTGTGATAAAAAGGCATCAGATCAACGAAGGTTACCTGGTAACCGGGCTGTTGATCCCATTGATTATGCCTATCGACATGCCTCTGTGGATGCTGGCTATATCTGTTGTTTTTGCAGTAG
>CAZNMG010000354.1:0-9885 GCA_964574075.1 uncultured Owenweeksia sp. | reverse complement strand
GGGTTAAGACTTACCACTCCCGTCAGCACCTTCGTTTCCCGCTCCTGGCGATCTGCTTTTACCTCCACATCCTGAAGCAATTCGCTGGATTCTGCCAGGTAAAACTTTTCGGCTGTAATCTGATCGCTTTTTACCGTAATTTTCCTGGTAACGCTCTCATAACCCACAAAGCTTACCACAACTTCCACCACACCGGCAGGCACACTGTTGAGTACAAAATAGCCCTCATCATTGGCCACGGCCCCTATTTTGGTGCCGGAAACCACCACATTGGCAAAGGGCACCGGAGCATCGGTAGCCTTTTCGTACACAAAACCCCGCACCTTACCCGTTTGCGCCTGTATGGTGGCGAAGCCTGAAATGAGCAAACAGCAAAAGAAGAAAAATCGTAAAGTCATTAAGCGCTAATTTTTTGAAGGTTCAAATATCATGTTTTCCATTGTACCTGCTAGTGATAAACTATTTTGAAAAGCAGTTCTTTAAGCAGTTCCCCATCGGGCACCGTGCTGTTGCCAATACCCTTGGAGCGTCTGTCGCACTCGCGCAGGTAACCTATTATCCTGGCTAACTTCTTCAGATCGTAATGTTTGCCTGCATGCTGGTAGTCTCTTATAAAAAATGGGGGCACCTTCAGCAGGCTGGCCAACGCCCCGGGTGTCTTGTCTTTTGCCTGGTGCATTATCATCAACTTGGTGAAGTAGCCATATAGCTGACCAATGGTCACCACCAGCGGATTGTCTTTAGTATTGGAACTGAAGTATTGTTGTATCTGCATAGCTTTCGCAAAGTCCCTCCTGCCCAAAGCATTTATAAGTTCAAAGTTGTTGTAATCCTTGCTGATGCCAATGTTGCTCTCCACAAGGTCTTCATCCACCGTGTCACCAGGCTTCAGTACAAGCTCAAGCTTTTCGAGTTCCTTCTCAATCCTGCCGAGGTCGGTGCCGAGACTTTCTGCAATCAACTGTCGCGCTTTCATAGTGGAATCATAGCCCTTTTCCTTCAGGGCACGCGCCACCCACTCAGGTACCTGGTTGTCATAAAGTTTTTTAGACTCCATTACAACCTGCGAGTTGCTTAGCATCTTATAAAGCTTTTTCCGCTTGTCGAGGGTTTTGTACTTGTATGCCAGTACGAGCACTGTACTTTCCAGGGGCTTTTCCGCGTAAACCTCAAGGTCTTCAATCTTCTTCAGATGTTGGGCTTCCCGCACAATCACCACCACCCTTTCGGCCATCATGGGGTAGCGCTTAGCTTCGGAAACTATGGTGCGGATATCGGTTTCACGGCCATACAGAATACTTTGGTTGAAGCTCTGTTGATCTTCGGGCAGGGCCGTACTTTCGATAAGGCGGGTAACCTGATCAATGAAAAAGGCCTCGTCACCCATCAAAAAATAAATCTGACGGAACCTGCCGCTCTTCAGCTCTTTTATGATGTCTGTGTAATTCATTCTGGCGGATTGCAAAAGAAAGACTTTATGGGGAAAGTTGGGAATGGAATAGGAGGAATCATGACGGATAATAATACGTTGTTTTTCTGACTGTGCAGAACATCCGCCTCCAACTAAACTTCCCCTTACCTTTGCGCCATGCACAAAAACCTTGTGACACTCAATCTCCCTTCACCCGAGCTGAAACTTGCCAAAAGAGCGGGCGAAATAGTGGTGTGGGATGATATCCGGAAAAAGCATCTGAAGCTTACCCCGGAGGAGTGGGTGCGGCAGCACTTTGTGCATTACCTGGTAAGTATGGAGTTTCCACGAAGTGCCATTGCCCTCGAAGGGGGATTTCACCTTTACCGGAAGCTACAGCGAACGGACATCCTGGTGTACAAAAACGGTGTGCCGGCATTGCTGGTGGAGTGCAAGGCGCCCCAGGTGAAAATTACCCAGGCCACCTTTGACCAGGCCGCCCGTTACAACCTGCACCACCAAACCAATTTCGTAGTGATCACCAATGGTCTCCGGCATTTTGCGGCACGTATTGATCGCAGCAAAGAGGCTTACATTTTTTTAAAGGAAATTCCCCGCTTTCATGAAATATAACACCCTCCAACTCAAAAAAGGAAAGGAAAAAGTGCTGGAGCGGAAGCATCCATGGATGTTTTCTGGTGCCTTTCAAACGATACCTGAAGGGCTCGAAGAAGGCGAACTGGTAGAGATCCGCGATAGCCGGGGTGGGTTTCGCGCTCTGGGATTCTACCTTCCGGCTCAGATCACCGTAAAAGTTCTCTCCTTTGAAAAAACAGAAGATCCGGGGCTTCTGATTTCTCAGAAACTGGAAGCCGCCATAGCCTACCGTACGGATTTGGGGCTGCTTGATGATCCTGACATGAATTGCCTGCGCCTCGTTTTTGGCGAAGGCGATGGCCTGCCGGGACTTATCATCGATAAGTACGACCGTACAGCCGTAATGCAAATTCATCATATAGGCTGGGTACCCTTTCTTCATCTGATCGCCAATACCCTGATCAAAATGGGAACAGCAGATCATGTATACAATAAACCCTCCGAAAAAATAAATGTGGATGAGGCCGTATTTGGCAGCCTTGCAGGAAACGATGACAACCGGATAATTAAGGAGCATGGACATCTTTTTGAAATAGACTGGGCAGGCGGGCAAAAGACCGGATTCTTCATTGACCAGCGTGAGAACCGCAAACGTGTGGGCGAGCTGGCCACCGGAAAGTCTGTGCTCAACACCTTCTCCTATACAGGTGGGTTTTCGGTATATGCCTTGCGTGCCGGGGCTACATCGGTGGTATCGGTTGACAGTTCAAAGCCGGCTATTGAGCTTGCCAATAAAAACGCTGAACTCAATGGAGTTGCGGAACGGCATCGGGGCGTAGCCCAGGATGTATTTGAACACCTGAAAGCCGAGGGCGACCGGTATGATATAATTATCCTTGACCCGCCCGCCTTTGCCAAAAGCCTAAAGGCACAGCACAATGCGGTGCAGGCTTATAAACGCCTCAACCTTATGGCAATGGAAAAAATAAAACCGGGTGGGCTGATCTTCACTTTTTCATGCTCGCAGCATATCAGCCCACAGCTTTTTGAAGATACGGTGCGTGCTGCAGCTATAGCTTCAGGCAGGCCCATCCGTGTGGTGGAAAAGCTAAAGCAGCCGGCTGATCACCCGGTAAATATTTTTCATCCTGAAGGCGCTTACCTCAAGGGAATGATCCTGAGGGTAGAGCCACCCGCTACAGACTTGCCAGAAACGACTTCAGATCCTGTTCGGTAACGGTTGTAAAGGTGAGAACCTCACGGTGATTATTTACAATGGTGTTGTTTTGGTAGGCATAGCCGAGGTTTCCATTAGTATCGGCATACAAGGCAATAAAATCTACCTGTAAACCCACCGGTACGCGATATCCACTCTTTATCCAGAAACTGGAGTTTAGAAAATATTTTACAGGGATCATCGAATTTATAGAAGGTACATAAACATATACCAGCGTATTGCTGCGGTCATAGCCCTGCGGAACTACTATCTCCACCTCGGTAAGCGGGCGGGGGTCATTATAGAAGTAATCGCAATTGATCCAGTTGAAAAGGGAATAAAGATCAAAGCAATAGGCTAATCCCCCTGATCCCGGATCCTGGCAAACATTTACCGGGGTAGGATTAGGAGCCCAGGTAAAGCTTCCGCCCGTATCCTGAGAGCCTGTAAAGAGAGCCATGCTGGTATCGGGAGTAGCGGTGGGCACGCTTACCGACACTGCGTTGTTGTTAACAAGCTGAAGGTCCTGCCCATTCTGACGCACATTGAGAAAAAGCTCTCCTCCGCTTACGAGGATCTGCCCATTGCTCTCCGTCATCCGATCTTCGAGGATCATTTCCCCCGGTGAATAAACTTCCTTAAGAGTAACTTCGATATTGCCGCTGATCATGTTACCATTGGCATCGCCAAAGGAATTTGGTCCAAAACTGATACGGGTGCCCTTCTGTCCCACCAACTCAGTATTGTCAGCGGCATCCACGGTAAAGGTTTGCGCCTGCACGGCATTATCTTCAAAGAAGTTACCAAGTGCTTCAGAAGGATCACAAAGGACACAGCGGTAGGTGTAATCCTTTTGCCTTTCTTCCTTTTCGCAGGAACCAATTAGTAAAGTACCCACTATCACGAGCGAAAGAAAAAAGGCTTTGCGGAGGATGTCTGATCTTTTCATCAATTGGGAATTTTAGAGGTTAAATTGTAATTCTTTATCAGTTTATGAAATCATTCCGCACCAGCCCATCCACCTTTTTTACCGCAACAAGGGAGTTAGTGGTGGGGCAGTTTGAGGAAGTATGAAAGCACCTTTTTCGAAAAATCAGTGGGAAACCCAGACCATAGCAATGGTTTTAACAGAGCTTCCGCTACTGCCGGATTGATCCCCATTACCATCTCTTTCCCCAAACATAATCTTTACTTTTGCCGCTTACTTTTTTAAAAGATCATGGAAAACCAGCTGCTGGCCATTTCGCCAATCGATGGCCGCTATAGAAGCACAACGGACAGACTTAAGGAATACTTTTCCGAATATGCCCTCATACAGTACCGCGTTCGGGTTGAGGTTGAATATTATATTGCTCTTTGTGAGCTTCCCCTGCCGCAGCTCAAGGGTTTTGACCGCAGCAAGTATATTGAGTTGCGAGACCTGTACCTCGATTTTTCGATGAAGGATGCCATCCGTATCAAGGAAATTGAAAAAACCACCAACCACGATGTGAAGGCTGTGGAATATTTTATCAAGGAAGCCCTGGATGACCTTAACCTCACCAAGTTCAGGGAATTTGTACACTTTGGCCTTACCTCACAGGATATCAACAATACTGCGGTACCACTTTCCATAAAGGAATTTATAGACAATGAGTATATCCCTTCACTTGGGGAACTTATCGTAACGCTTACAGACCTGGCCGAGCAGTGGGATGACGTGCCGATGCTTGCGCGTACGCATGGCCAACCCGCTTCTCCTACCCGCCTGGGCAAGGAAATTATGGTATTTGTGGAGCGTATCGATCAGCAGTTGCGCCAACTGCGCCACATTCCCAACTCTGCAAAATTTGGCGGGGCCACCGGAAATTTCAACGCCCATCATGCCTCATACCCTGATATTGACTGGAGGGCATTTGCCATAGACTTCGTTAACGGTGCCCTGGAGCTGCAGCAATCGTGGCCCACCACCCAAATTGAGCATTACGACAATCTTGCTGCACTGCTCGATTGCATGAAGCGGATCAATAACATTATTCTTGACTTCGACCGTGATATCTGGACCTACATCTCCATGGAATACTTCAAGCAGAAGATCAAGGAAGGAGAAATAGGATCCTCGGCCATGCCCCACAAGGTAAACCCGATAGATTTTGAAAACAGCGAGGGAAACCTGGGAATGGCCAATGCTATATTTGAACACCTGGCGGCTAAGCTCCCGGTGTCGCGACTGCAGCGTGACCTTACAGATAGTACGGTACTGCGGAATATAGGAGTACCCTTCGGGCACACACTGATTGCCATAAATGCCACTCTAAGGGGCCTTAGCAAGCTTTTGCTGAATAAGGATAAGATTAATGCCGATCTTGAAAATAACTGGGCAGTGGTTGCAGAAGGCATTCAGAATATACTCCGCAGGGAAAATTACAGCAATCCCTATGAGGCTTTGAAAGGCCTTACCCGTACCAATGAGCCTATCACCCGTGAGCGTATTACCGGATTTATTGAAGAACTTAAGGTGAGCGATGAAGTGAAGCTGGAGCTGAAAGCACTTACCCCCCAATCCTATACCGGTATTTCATGAGTTTTATTCAGGTAGATGGCACAAAGATTTATCCCGGTGACCGCAGTTACCTCGAACTCGACATTGCCCGGCTACCGTCAGGGACAAAGATTCATCTCCCTGTTCACATTTTTCGCCATAAAGAGCCTGGGCCGGTGGTACTGCTCAGTGGCGGACTGCATGGCGATGAGGTAAATGGTATCGAAATAGTACGCAGGATACTCGACAAGAAGATCCATCAAAAGTTGCTGCGAGGTACCATTATAGCCATGCCCATTATCAATATGTATGGCTTTATCAATTTTAGCCGCGATGTACCCGATGGAAAGGATGTAAACCGCAGTTTCCCCGGGAAGGAAGAGGGATCACTGGCAAGTATTGTGGCGCACACCATTACCCGCAAAATTCTTCCTGAGATCGACTTTGGTATTGATTGTCACACCGGTGGCTCGAGCCGCACCAACTGGCCGCAGATCCGCTATGAGGATGGGGATAGACTGGCCAAGGAAATAAGCGATGCCTTTGCCGCTCCATTCACGCTCAACTCTGCAGTAATAAAGGGTTCTTTCAGGGAGGCTGCCAAAAATATGGGAAAAACTGTGCTCGTGTACGAAGGTGGCGAAACGCTCCGCATTGATCCCCGGACAGTGGAGGAAGGCATTAAGGGAATCCACAGGGTATTGCATCACTTTGATATGCTGGCCCATTCCCAAAAACCGGGAAAAACCTACTACTTCCGGGAATCACAATGGGTGCGGGCCGAGGTAAGCGGCCTCTTCCGTTACAAGTCCGAATCGGGGCGCAAGGTAAAGGCGGGGCAAACCATCGGCTATATCAGTTCCCCCATCAATGAATATTCTGCCAAGGTAAGGAGCCCCCTCGATGGGTACATTATAGGCCATAACAATTTTCCACTGGTACACAAGGGGGATGCACTTTTTAATATTGGAACAGAGTAGTTCAACTTAGCACTTCACATTTTAACATCCCAAAAACGGGAAAAGCGAAATCCAGCCCTCACTCCGGTCTTTGCTATTTACTATCGGCTGATCGCTACTTCCTTAGTCCATTTTAAAAAGGCCCGTGGTTTTCCTAATTTCGCGGTTCCTCAATCGGAGTTATATAAAAGTCTTTTAAAAACCGCCACGATATGATTTTTGACCTGGATATGATAAAAGAGGTTTACTCAAAATTTCCTGAGCGTGTGGAAGCCGCCCGGAAAGTGACAGGGAAACCTCTTACTCTTGCTGAAAAAATACTGTACGCCCATCTGTGGGAAGGGAAAACCGATAAGGCCTTTGCCCGTGGAAAATCTTACGTGGATTTTGCTCCCGACCGCGTGGCTATGCAGGATGCCACAGCCCAAATGGCCCTGCTCCAGTTTATGCAGAGCGGTCGCTCGCAGGCTGCGGTGCCTTCCACCGTACACTGTGATCACCTTATCCAGGCTGAGATTGGCGCAGATGCCGATCTTAAGAATGCCCGTACCAAAAGCTCCGAGGTTTTTGACTTCCTTCAGTCCGTATCCAACAAATATGGCATAGGTTTCTGGGAACCCGGAGCGGGGATCATACACCAGGTGGTATTGGAAAATTATGCCTTCCCCGGAGGGATGATGATCGGTACAGACTCTCATACGGTAAACGCAGGCGGATTGGGAATGGTAGCCATTGGCGTAGGCGGTGCCGATGCTGTGGACGTAATGGCGGGTATGCCATGGGAACTGAAATTCCCGAAACTTATTGGGGTAAAACTTACAGGCAAACTCAGTGGCTGGACCGCCTCCAAGGATATTATTCTTAAAGTGGCCGGGATCCTTACCGTAAAAGGAGGAACCGGTGCCATTGTTGAATACTTCGGGCCTGGAGCGGAATCGCTGAGCTGTACCGGAAAAGGCACCATCTGTAATATGGGAGCCGAAATCGGAGCTACCACGTCTACCTTCGGCTACGATCCTAAAATGGCCGAATACCTCCGTGGTACCGGCCGTGCCGAGGTAGCTGACCTGGCCGATGGCATTGCCGAACACCTAACCGGTGACCAGGAAGTGTATGCAAACCCTGAAAAATATTTTGACCAGGTAATTGAAATTGACCTTTCCACCCTGGAGCCCCACATCAATGGTCCCTATACACCGGACCGGGCTACTCCCATTTCTCAATTTGCAGAAGAAGTAAGGAAAAACGACTGGCCCGCAAAGCTTGAAGTTGGCCTTATAGGTTCCTGCACCAATTCTTCCTACGAAGATCTTACGAGGGCCAGCTCAGTGGCCGATCAGGCAATATCGAAGAGGCTGAGGGTGAAGTCGGAATTTACCATTACCCCCGGCTCAGAACAGGTGCGCTACACCGCTGCACGCGATGGTTTGCTGGATAAATTCACAGCCATGGGAGGTGTGGTACTGGCCAATGCCTGTGGTCCCTGCATTGGGCAGTGGGCACGTCACACCGATGATCCTCAGAGGAAGAATTCCATCCTCACTTCGTTTAACCGCAACTTTGCCAAGCGCAATGATGGTAACCCAAATACCCATGCTTTTGTGGCCAGCCCTGAGTTGGTTACTGCACTTGCCATTGCCGGTGATCTCACTTTTAATCCCCTTAAGGATACGCTCCTGAATGAAAACGGTGAGGAAGTAATGCTGGCCGAACCCCAGGGAATTGAAATGCCCCCGCAAGGCTATGCAGTGGAAAACAATGGCTATCATGAACCTGCCAGCGATGGCAGCGGAATACAGGTGAAGGTTAGTGAAACATCTGAGCGCCTCCAGTTGCTCGAGCCTTTTGAACCGTGGGATGGACAAAACTTCCAAAACATGAAGCTTATTATAAAAGCCAAGGGAAAATGTACCACCGACCACATCTCCATGGCCGGACCATGGCTTCGCTTCCGTGGACACCTCGACAATATTGCCAATAACACCCTTACCGGTGCGGTGAATGCTTTTAATGACAAGAGTGATTATGTAAAGAACCAGCTTACGGGCGAATATGGCCCCGTACCGGCTGTACAGCGCGAATACAAGAAGCAGGGCATAAAAACCGTGGTAGTGGGCGATCACAACTACGGTGAAGGAAGTAGCCGCGAACATGCAGCAATGCAGCCGCGCCACCTGGGAATGCAGATTGTGCTTGTAAAATCATTCGCCCGGATACATGAAACCAACCTTAAGAAGCAAGGTATGCTGGGGCTTACCTTCGCCAATGAGGACGATTACGATCTCATTCAGGAGGACGATACTTTCGACACCCTGGACCTGGATCAGTTTACTCCTGACAAGCCAATCCACCTGAAGGTTACCCATGCCGATGGCAGCACCGACACCATAAAATGCATCCACACCTACAATGAAGGGCAGATTGCCTGGTTCAGGGCGGGTAGCGCACTGAACAAGATCAAGGAGGAGAATAAGAAAGCAGAGTTTATTTAGCAGATACCACAGTATAAAAGCAATATACTACTCCCCCTCATCAGTGATGGGGGAGTTTTTTATTTTAGACCTTTTAGAAATTTACAAGTAAATGTCTACGAAGTTTTTCTCCTTATTGGTGCTATTTGTAACGGGTTTTGCGGCAAATTCTCAAAACATGCAATTTGGCTGGGCCAAAGCAAATGGGGGTACAAAACAGGTGTACTGCAGATCAATTGTAACTGATTTAAGTAACAACGTCTACACTACCGGGGATTTCTGGGAAACAACTGACTTTGACCCTGGACCCGGTACATACAATTTGACATCAAATGGGTTATCCGACATTTTTATACAAAAGCTTAGTAGCTCGGGGCAATTTCTGTGGGTCAGGAAGATAGGAGGTATTGATGCAGACCTGGCTTATGCTTTAACCATAGACTTTCTCGGCAATTTATACATTACCGGCATGTTCACAGGCACAGTGGACTTCAACCCAGGCCCTGGTGTAAGTACCTTAAGTTCCAATGGTTATTTTGATATATTTCTTCTGAAATTAAACCCTTCAGGAAACTTCATGTGGGCAACCTCCTTTGGAAGTGCCGGTAGTGTCGATAATGGTCTTTCTGTAGCTACCGACCCCTGGGGTAGTGTATATGTTGCCGGCCATTTTCAGGACACCCTTCATTTTTCAAATTCAACAGGCTATC